>JAVBUK010000015.1:0-4200 GCA_031555345.1 Xanthobacteraceae bacterium
CGGTTCCGTTCGCAGCCCACGCCGTACGAACGTCGGAACCGAAACGACACCAGCAACGCCAAGATGCCCGTGGGGTTTTTGGATTCGACGTCGCGATGAGGCGTTCACCGCCAGTGTGATCGAAATGACAAATCCACCACACCAGCGACGGATCGGCCGGATTCCACGTCATGCCCTCCGATGGGCCAGACCACCGCGCACCGATTCGACGAACGTCGTCATCTGCTGCTTGAGATGATCGCTCTGCCCGGCCAGCGCCTGGGCCGACACCAGCATCTGGGCCGAGGCATTGCCGGTCCGATTGGTCTGCTGGCTCACCTCGACGATACTGGCGGAAACCTGCTTGGTGCCGGTGGCGGCCTGTTCGACGTTCCGGGAGATCTCGCGGGTCGTAGCGGCTTGTTCTTCGACCGCGGCCGCGATGATGCCGGAGGTCTCGGAAATCCTCCCGATGGTTTCACCGATCTGCTTGATCGCCGCCACCGAGTCGTCGGTCGCCGCCTGCATGCCGGCGATCTGCGCGCCGATCTCGCCGGTCGCCTTGGCGGTCTGCGACGCCAGGGCCTTGACCTCCTGGGCGACCACCGCGAATCCCTTGCCGGCGTCCCCGGCCCGGGCGGCCTCGATCGTCGCGTTCAGGGCCAGGAGATTGGTCTGCTCGGCAATCGCCGTGATCAGCCTGACGACATCGCCGATGCGGCCCGCCGCCTTGGACAGTTCGGCGACGCGCAGGTCGGTCTTTTCCGCCTCACCGACCGCGCGCCGGGCGATCTCGCTCGAGGTCTGAACCTGACGGCTGATCTCGTCGATCGCCTCGTTCATCTGTTCGGCGGCGGTCGCGACCGTCTGCACGTTGATCGACGCCTGTTCCGACGCCGCCGCGACCGTGTTGGAGAGATGCTCGGTCGACTGCGCGGTGTCGGCCAGTTCCCGGGCGGTATCTTCCACGCTGCCGGCCGACGACGAAACCGTGTCGATGACGGCACCGACGGCGGACTCGAACTCGCCGATCAGGCGGAGCATCGCGGCGCGGCTGGCCTGTTCCTCGCGCTCGACCGCGGCGTTCCGCCGGGCGGTCTCCTGCTCCTCGGCCACCCGCCTTTCCTCGACCATGCGCCGCTCGTCCTCCTCCCGCGCGGCGACCAGACGGTGGTTCTCCACGGCGTTCGATTTGAACACCCCCAATGCCGCGACCATCGAGCCGATCTCGTCCATCCGCTTCACCGGCGGCAGCTCCACGTCGATGTCGCCTTCGGCGAGCCGCGTCATCACCGCCGCGGTCGCCGAAATCGTGTTCGACATCCGGTTGGCGACGAAGGCGGAGACGGCGCCGGTTACCAACAGGACCATGGCGATGACGGCGAGCGCGTCGCGCGTCGCGTCCCAGATCTGTTCGTCGAGGTCATCGATGTAGACGCCGGTCGCGACGACCCAGCCCCACGGCTCGAATCCGCAGACATACCCCAGTTTCGGCTGCGGCTCCTTCACCCCGGGTTTGAGCTGATCGTACCTGACGAAGCCCTTTCCTTCGGCGCGCACCTTGGCGACGAAGGCGCGATAGAGATACATGCCGTTGGCGTCTTCGTTGTCCGAGACATCGCGCCCGGCCATTTGGGGACGCAACGGATGCATCACCAGGCGCGGGTGCATGTCGTTGATCCAGAAATAGTCGTCGTTTCCGTATCGCAACTCGCCGACGCGCGCCGCCGCCCGTTTCTGCGCTTCTTCGGTCGTCACCAGGCCTTTCTGCGCCGCCGCGTACTCGCTCTTGACGATGCCGATCGCCAGTTCGGCGAGGTGCTGCAGTTCGTTCTGCTTCCCCCGCTTCAGCGCTCCGCTCAAGCCGATGATGGTCGACAACGCGACCGCGACGAGGCCCAGAAGGCTCAGCGCAATGATGCCGTAGAACTTGCTACGAATTGTCGCCCGGAATTTCATCGATGCGTGCTCGCCGCGACAGAATATCGAAGGATGGATGCCGTCGGGCTCAAGCCGCCTGCGGCCCCGGCCCGTCTTCCGCACCCTTGAGATGACCGAACCATTGCGCGTTCGGGCAGAATTCCATGACCTTCTGCACCGCGCCGGCGGTGATGCCGTGCCGGCAATCGGTCTTTCCCTTGCACTGATGACAGCGCGCCCAGAATTCGCCGAGCACCTGCGACGGCATCCGGTCGAGCGCCGACGGCGGCAGTTTCAGCGCGGCCAGCACCGCGAACGTCTCCGACTTCTCTTCCGTCTGCGGGCGGTCCGCGGGAACGGCGACCGTTCCCTTGATGATCCAGAAGCGCAGGACGCGCTGGGCCGTCGTCTGCGTCAGCCTGAGGAACCCGCTCTTCGCCTCCTGCACTTCGTCCGGCGACATGGCATGGCCGTCGAGCCTGTTCGCCAGCACGATCCGGACGGTCGGCCAGCCGAGCTTGGCCGCCTTGCAGGCGACCAGCAGCCCGTCACAGCGCACGGTCCGCATCACCTGGTCGATCAGGTCGACCGGCGCACTGGACAGGCGCGCGAGCCCGACGACCACCTTTTCGTATTCGCGCGCCTCGGCGAACCGACCGACCGCGGTCGCGTCCAGCCCGCCCGCCCGCTGCAGGGCATCCACCGTGCGTTCCGCGGCGGCAAAGTCCCGCGGCACCGCCATCTCCTTGCCGACGGCGCCGGCGACCGAGAGAATCGATTTCTCGATCTCGCTGTCCTCGAGCCCCGGCATGGCCGCGGCGAGCCGCGCCCGGACGGTCTCGCTGGCCTTGGCCAGCAGCGTGTGCAGCATCTGCGGCGGCAGGTCGACGCGCCGCCCCATCCGCTCCGCCAGAATGTCGTCGCCTTCCGACCGCGCGACCAGGGTGGAGAAGCCGTATTTGGACAGCGCCGCCCCGGCGTTGCCCGCCACCCGGTGGACGACTTCCCGGTCGCCGCGGGTGACCAGAACGTCGGTGACCCGCTCGGCCAGCCGGGCGCGCACCGACATGGCCGCCAGATGCTGCTGGCTCTTGGTCGAGGCGATTTCGACCAGGTCGTCGTCGGTGAGACGTTCCGACAGGGCCAACACCGGCGCCGACACCGCGATGTCGTCGTGCCGGGCCAGCCCCTGGATCATCCGCGTCGGCGCATTGGGCACCGGCGCCAGCCGGGTGCTGAGCGCCGCCAACGCCTCGGTCTGGATGCGGTTCGACAGGTGCAGCAGCACGTCGTCGAACAGATTGACCTGCTCATCGCTGTAGGCGACGGAATTCTCGAGGAACAGGTCCGTGACGCGGCTCAGGATCTCGTGCCGCTTGTCGCGCGAACCGTCCGAAATCGCCGTTTCCAACTCGGCGATGAGCGACAGAGAAGTAGTCATCGATGAAGGCCCTTTGCGCACGTGCGGTCGGGCTCCGGAGTGTCTCCTCTGCCCGTCTGTGTCCCCGGCTCGGTCGGCTCGACGCTGCCGTCGACGGATCCCGAAACGACGCGATCCCGGCCCTGACGCTTTGCCGCGTACAGGTGGGCGTCCGCCCGTTCGACAAAATCGCGCAACGCCTCGCCGCGCTGCCACTGCACCACGCCGCAGGACAGCGTGACCCGCCCGAGGCTCTGGCCGCTGCCGCGTTGCACGATCTCCCGCCGGCCGACCGCGGCGCGCAGCCGCTCGGCGGCGTCGATGGCGAACGACAGGGGCGTGCCGGGAAAGATCACCGCGAACTCGTCGCCGCCGTAGCGCGCCGCGATATCGCCGTTGCGGACGACGTCCTTGAGCGTTCGCGCCAGCAACCGCAGCACGTCGTCGCCCAGCGGATGTCCCCAGGTGTCGTTGATGGCCTTGAACTGGTCGACATCGAACATCAGAAGACTCAACGGCGCCGACGTTTCGGACGCACGGCGAATGGCGTCGTCGAGCGACTGGTCGAACTGCTTGCGGTTGGCGATGCCGGTCAACGCGTCGGTGCGGATCTCGACGTGGATCGCGCTGAGGTCGGCCCGCAGCTTTTCGATTTCGCGAAGCGCCGACGACAACTGCGAACCGTAGCCTTCGAAATTCTCGGCGGCGGCCTTGGTCCGCTCGTCGAGCGCCTTCACCAGTCCGAGCAGCGTGGGATCGGCGTTGCCTTCCTCGATACCCCGTCGGATCTGCGCCAGGCTGTCGCTGTAGCTGGCCACCGAGCCGGTCGCGGCTTCGACCACCCCGACGACGCTGTCGACCTCGTGACCGACCGCTTCGCC
>JAVBUK010000475.1:0-7285 GCA_031555345.1 Xanthobacteraceae bacterium
GGCTGCTGGCCAAGGCCGACATCGGTTGGAAGGCGGCGCGCGGGCCCTTCACGGTGACGGGCCAGGCCGACACCCTGACGATCTCGACCATCCTCGACGGCTCGCTGCGGGCGACCGGCCAGGTCGCCGACCAGGCCGGCAACGTCACCGGCCGGCTGAGCGGCCTGATCGGCAGCAATGTCGGGCGTGGGGTCGGAAACTTCACCGGTCGCGCCCTCGACCAGCGCGCCGACCTGCGCGGCACCGTGACGGTGACGTCGCGGCCGGTGCTGAGACCGGCTTGGCGGCTCGAGCCCAACCTCGCCGCCCAGGTGGCGGTGGGCGAGAGCGCGCTGTCGATCGCCGGCCTCAAGGTGACGGTGGCGAAGGAGGTCAAACCCCTGCTCGACCGCACGGTGCAGGAGCAGGTGAACGCGTTGCAGGCGCGGCTGCGCTCCGACCCGTTCATCGAGACGGCGGCGCGGCGCGAATGGGCGAAGATGTGCCGCTCGATTTCGCTCAAGGGCGCGGGGCCGGACGCCCCCGACCTGTGGCTCGAGATGCGGCCGGTCCGTGCTTTCGCCGGTCAGCCGCGCGCCGCCGCAACCGCCCTGGTGCTGACGATGGGCGTCGAGGCGCAGACCCGCGTCGTGCCGGCCCAGACCAGCCCGTCATGTCCGTTTCCGCGCGAGCTCGAGATCGTGCCCTCGACCGAGGGTGGCCGGCTGGCGATCGCGGTGCCGATCGACGTGCCGTTCGCCGAGGTGAACCGGCTGCTCGGCGCCCGGCTCCAGGGGCGCACGTTCCCGGAGGACGCCAGCGGCCCGGTCGCCGTCACGGTCATCGGCGGTGCGGTTCATCCGTCGGGCGACCGGCTGCTGATCTCGCTCGACGTCAAGGCGCGCGAACAGAAGAGCATGTTCGGCCTCTCGGCGCTGGCGACCGTGCATGTGTGGGGCCGGCCCGTGCTCGATCGCGAGCAGCAGATCCTGCGTCTGGTCGACGTCGAGCTCGATATCCGCTCGCAGGCGGCGTTCGGGCTGCTCGGGGTGGCGGCACGCGCCGCCATGCCCTATCTGCGCCAGGCGCTCGCCGACAACGCCGTCATCGACCTGAAGCCGCTCGCCGCCAGTGCCCGCAACAGCGTCGAGGCGGCGCTCGCCGATTTTCGCCGCGACAGTCAGGGTATTGCGGTGGATGCGGCGATCAGCCGGCTGCGGCTCGACGCGATTGCCTTCGACACCGCGACGCTGCGGGTGATCGCCGAGGTGGACGGCAACGCCAGGATCGCGATCACGTCGCTGTCCCCGTAGGTCCGGCGGCCTGGACGCGTGCGGTGGATTTGACGTTCCTATCTCACTTTCGGCGAGCTCTTCGTTGGAACGTCAAATCCAAAACCACACTAACGTATTGGCGTTGCTGGTGTCATTTCGGTTCCGACGTTCGTACCGAGTGGGCTGTAAACGGAACCGAACGTCGGAACCGGGACATCAGGTCGACGTGGTGCAGGCTCGGCAACGCCGAGATTTACGGCGCGCCGACGATCGGCCGATGCGCTTCGGGTTGCGTCGCCGACAAGGTGATGGTCTCGTCTTCGTGGCGGATCGTCAACGCATCGCCTTCGACCAGCCGATAAGTCGTTCCGTCGCGGTCGATATCGACGCGCAGTTTTCGGCCTCGGATGGTCAGCGGAAAGCGCAGCGCGGACCACTCGTCCGGCAGTCTGGGCCGGAACGAGACATGGCCCTCGTCGTCCCGCATGCCGGCAAAACCGTAGATCAGCGCGAGCCAGGTCCCGCCGATCGAGGCGATGTGCGCGCCGCTCATCATGTTGCCGCCGACGTCGGAGAAGTCCATGGTGGCAGCAAAATTGAAGTAGTGCATGGCCTTCTGTCGGTAGCCGATCTCGTTGGCGACAATGCTCTGGATGCAGACCGACAGCGAGGAGTCGTGGGTCGTGAGCGGATCGTAATAGTCGAAATTCCGTTTCTTCTGCTCCGGTGTGAACTGTGCGCTCAGCAGGAACATGGCGAGCACGGTGTCGGCCTGCTTGATCACCTGGGCGCGATACAGATTGAGCGGGTGATAGTGCAGCAGCAGCGGGTAGTGCTCCTCCGGGGTCGCAGCGAAATCCCACGGTTGCAGTTCGAGGAAGTCGTCGTCCTGCGGATGGATGCCCAGAGGTTCGTCGTAGGGAAGATACATGCGCTCCGCAGCGGTCTCCCAGGCGTCCGGTTCGCCTTTGTCCAGCGCGGTGCGGCGAACCAGCTCCAGGAAATCATCCGGGTGGTTGCGTTCGAGCCGGCGAACGACGCCGGCGGCATGGCGCAGGTTCTCCCGCGCCATCACGTTGGTGAAGTAGTTGTTGTTCACGACCGCGGTGTATTCGTCCGGGCCGGTCACGCCGTTGATGCAGAACCGGCCGCCCCGCCGCTCGGAGAAGCAGCCGAGGTCGCGCCACAGGCGTGCGGTCTCGACCAGGATCTCGGCGCCGTAGCGCCGCAGGAACGTTTCGTCGCCGGTCGCCTGGACGTACTTCTTGACCGCATAGGCGATGTCGGCGTTGATGTGATACTGCGCGGTGCCGGCCGCGTAGTAAGCCGAGGCTTCGCTGCCGTTGATGGTCCGCCACGGGAACGTCGCGCCCCGGTGTCCCAGTTCGCGCGCCCGCGCCCGCGCCTTGTCCAGCATGTCGTATCGATGTTTCAGGAGGGCGCGCGCGAGGTGGGGGCGCGTATAGATCAGGAACGGCAGGACGTAGATCTCGGTGTCCCAAAAGTAATGCCCCTCGTAGGTCAACCCGGTCAGGCCGCGGGCGGCAATCCCGTGGCCCTCGACCCGCGCCGAGGCCTGCAGCAGCTGGAACAGGTTCCATCTCAGCACTTGCTGGATCCTGGCGTTCTCACTGTCGACCGTCACGTCGGCACCCTGCCAGAACCGCGTGATCTCCGCCTGTTGCTGTTCCAGAATCCGGTCGAAGCCGGTCTGGGCCGCCCGATCCAAGGTCCAGGCGGTGTCCGACAGGACTTGGCTCGGCGAAACCGACCTGGAATAGTGGTAGGCGAGATATTTTTGGATCCTGATCACGCCACCCGGCTGCAGCGTTCCGTGAAAGGTCGTGGCGGCGAAGTCGTCGTCGCTGCGGGTGACCGTTTGGAACGGATGCTCGGACGCATGCCGGTGATCCATCCCGCACCCCAGGACCAGGCCGGACCGGCGCGTTCGATAGCCGACGATGGTGCGCGGCCCGTCGCTGCGGCTTCCGGTCGGGTACAGAACGCGGTGGGCGAACCCTTCGGCGAGCCGTGGATCGTCGCTCGCCGTGGGCAGCGGCTGGCGGTTGACGAGTTCAGAGGAGATGACGACGTCGGCGCCCGCCTCCTCGGCGGTCAGTTCGTATTCCATGGCGACCAGGTGTCGATCGACCAGGGAGACCAGACGGGTGGTTCGCAGCCGCATCGACTTGCCCGACGGTGTGAGCCACCGCACGTCCCGGGTGAGGGCGCCGCCGCGAAAGTCGAGAATGCGGTGGTAGGACACGATTTCAGCATTGGTCACGGCGAACGGCTCGTCGTCGACGAACAGCCGGAACGTCGTTCCGTCGGGACAATTGAGAAGGGTCTGGCCGACGTCCGGGAACCCGTAGGCCTTCTCGCCGTAGGTGATCGGCCGTTCCTCGTAGAAGCCGTTGAGCAGGACGGCCGGCTGCTTGACCGGCGTTCCCTCCTCCATCATCCCGCGCAATCCGAGATAGCCGTTCGACAGCGCGAACAGCGTTTCCGCCTGGCCGACGAATTGCTCGGCCAGCTTGGCGTCGAACCGGATTGCTCCGACACGCCATGGATCTGTCGTGAACATTTCCGGGGGAGGCGCAAAACGAGACCGCAGCATGATCGCTCTCCAGACAAACAGCATCGGCGCGACCGTCGGGGGGTGCCGCCGGTCGGGGCCGGGGAAACGCGCCAGCCCGCCCGAACGTTTCGAGATCGCCGCCGGCTAGTGTGGTGGATTTGACGTTCCGATCACACTTGCGGCAAACGCTTCATCGGAACGTCAAATCCAAAACCACATTAGCATTTTGGAGTGGCTGGTGTCCTTACGGTTCCGACGTTCGTCGCGAGCGGGCTGTAAACGGAACCGAGCGTCGGAACCGGGACACTGGTTGTCAAGGGGAGCGATTGCGCCGCGGGTCGCCCGGCGAGGACCGGTTTTGCGGGGCTTCGGGCATCCGGTTGGGGCCGGGCTCGTGTTGTGAGGCCGCCGGTTCAGCACCCGCGCAGGCGACGGCGCATCCGTTTGGCCAACGCGATCGCGCCGCGGCGAACCATCTCCAGGCGGCAGGCGAGGGCGAACGACGTGCCCGATGGCGAAACGGCGATCAGCCGATCGACCAGGGCGAGACGCTCACGCCAGATACGATCGATCATCGGATGATCCGGCACCGCACAGCTGTCGGTGAAGGCGATCGACCGATCGCCGATCAGGGCCTCGGTCATGTCGAGCGTGACCTGGACGCCCGGCGAGGATTGCGCCTCCGCTTCGTCGTAGGCGATCTTCCACAACCAGGCGCCGTCGCCGCTGCGGATCGCCAAAGTCACGGCGATCGGGCGGCCGGCGTGACGCAGGCAGGCGGCGATCACCTTGTGCTCCCGCGCCAGGGCTGCGACCGCGCGTCGCATGAAGCCGGCGATGTCGTCGTCGAGCGCCGCCGCGGTGCCCGCCCGCCCCTTCCAGCCCGACCGTTCGAGGGCGAGAAAGGCGGCGAAAGCAGTGTCGGCGCCCGCCGGATCGGTTTCGAACGTGCAGGCGAGCGCTCCCCGCGCAGCGAGTTTGTGGCGTTGGCGGGCGAGTTCCTGGCGTCGCCGCTTGCCGACCGCGGCCTTGAGATAGGTCGCGGCGTCATCGGCGGTCGCCAGCAAGGCGCGCCGCCGAGGTTCGAAATCGCGCACCCGACCGCCGCGGCAAAGCGCGCCGTCGGCGAGCGCGCGGGCGACCGTGCCGTCGGCGAGATCGGGTATCAGCACCAGTTTCGGCAGATCGGGTGCGGCCTGGACGTGATCAAAAAAGGTGGCCACGACCTCCGCCATGCGGTCACGATCGACCAGCGGGGTGCCGAGCGGGCCATAAGCGTGGGTCCAGGCTGCCAACAGCGCAAACGGCAAACCGTAGCGGTGTCGGTCGACGCGGGTCGGGAACAGGCCCATCAACCGCCCTTCGGGCGACCAAACCAGGACGGCACCGGCGCCGTGGCCGAGAACCGGCGCGGCCGCGAGCGCGAAAGCAGGTTCATAGAAGACGTTCGGTTCGGCGGCACGGGCGCACAGGTCGCGCCAGGCGTCGGCAACGTCGGCGAGACCGGCGAGCGGGCGCCATTCGGCCGAGAACAGGGCAGCGGTAGGCGCGCGCATGGCTGGTGTCCCGGCTCCGACGTTCGTATTGGTGGGCAGCCCCCTCGGTACGAACGTCGGAACCGAAAGGACGCTAGCAACTCCAGGATACTGGTGTGGTCTTGGATTTGACGTTCCGATGATGAGCGCGCCGCAAGAGTGATCGGAACGTCAAATCCACCACACTAGGTTCCGTGCCGCCGCAGCACGAACACGTGCAGACCGAGCCGGCGTTTCACCGCCGCGAACAGCAGCGTCGATTCGACCAGGATCGCGGTCGCGGTCGACACCCCGGCGCCGATCAGTCCATAGTGCGGGATGAGCAGGAAGCACAGCACCAGATTGGTGGCGAACGCCGAGGCATAGACGGCCGCGCAGGTGAACTGTTCGCCCACCATGTTCAGCAGCCGCTCCGACGGGCCGATCGAGGCGCGCGCGATCAGCCCGACCACCAGGACGCACAAGACCGGATAGCCCTGCGCGAATCCCTCGCCGAACAGCGCGAGGACGAACCGGCCGGCAATCAGCATGACGACGGCGAGCACCAGCGACGGCCAGAATGTCCAGCGGATGGTGTCGGCGACGAAGCGCTCGAGTTTCTCGCGCTGACCGGACACGTGATACTCGCTGAAGCGGTGCGCCGACGCGGACGAAACCGCGTAGTAGATGAAGTTGATCAGCGCCAACGTCTTGGTCGCGGCGTAGTAGACGGCGATGTCGGCGGGGTCGACGAAGGCCTGCAGCACCAGGATGTCGACATAGGTGAGCAGGATGAAGAAGCTGTCGACCAGGAAGATCGGCAGCGCGGTCTTGAGCCACCCGGCCACGTCGTAGAGTCGTTCCGTCGGCGCCAGCGTGCCGGCGAGTCGGCGTCCGAGCAGCACCTGTTGCACCAGCGTCACCGTCCATAGCGCCCCGGCCGCGGTCGCCAGCCCCGCCACCGCGGTCACCGGCGCGCCGGCGGCGTGCAAGGCGCCCATTGTGACCAGGATGATCAGCGGCTGGGCGACGAACCCCGGAACGAGGGCGAGCAGCACCCAGTTGAACGAGCGGGCGATCGAATCCTGCACCGCCGAGACAGTGAAGATCGGCAGTGCGAGGCTGGCGATCAGGAACGGTGCAACGTAGTAGGGCGCGATGCGGCCGCGCAGCATCACGACGGTGGCGGCGAGCAACAGCCCGGCGGCGGCCCCGAGGCCGAGACACAGCCAGCGCGACCCGCGCAGGAAGCCGGCCAGCCGCGCATCGTCGCCGCGGGTGCGATATTCGGGAATGAAGCGCTGGGCCGAATAGGCGATGCCGAGCGGCGCCAGCATGCCGAGAAAACCGACCCACGACCAGACATAGACGTAGACGCCGAACTCGGACCGCCCCATCCAGCGTGCCAGCAGCACCTGGGTGACGTAGATGATGGCGGCACTCGCGACCCGGATCAGGAACGCCGTGCCCGCCATGCGCTGCGCCAGCGCGCGGTCGCCGCCATCGGCGCGCCATGCCTTGGCCCTCGCCCACAGGCTTGCGGGCGACGGCCGGCGTCTGGCTTCGATCTCGGTCACGGCCAACGGTCACCTCCGGGGATCTGACCTGGTGTGGTGGATTCGATGAGCCGATGACGAACTCTCCGCGCGAGCGGAACGTCGAATTCACCACGCCAGCGACGGATAGCAAGAATGCGTTAACTTTCGGTTGGACCGGCGTGTCGATCCGACGCACGCGCCCCCCGGTTATACTTTTTTTCATACGCCGGCGTGACAATTGCCCCGACGTGAGGAGGGGCGGTTGAGTAAGCGTAAGAGTAGGCCGCTGCTGCGCGTGATTGCCGGCGGCGGCATGGTCGGGGGGCTCGCCCCCGCAAGTCCGGGGGCGGCACATCACGCGGCGGTCGCCGAGGACGACGATCTGTTTCTGCCGCCGGCCGA
>JAVBUK010000042.1:0-3702 GCA_031555345.1 Xanthobacteraceae bacterium
GGGTTCATATCATGGCAAGCGCACCGGCGGGAAGCGCGCGACGCGATCAACGCGGCGGTGTGCGCTGGGCGGTGTCGAGACCGCGCAGCCGGTTGAGGACCGCGGCGCTGGCAAATCCGTCCGGCACCAGGCCGATGGAAACCTGGAACCGGCGCAGCGCCGCGCGGGTCTTGGTGCCGATGCGCCCGTTCGGCTCACCACCGATGTCGAACCCGCGGCTCACCAGCAGCCGCTGCAGGTCGTAGCGTTCGGCGCTGGCCAGCACCGGCTCGTCGCGCGGCCAGGGCTGGACGAACGGGCGCTCGCCGCGCAGCCGGTCGGCGAGATGACCGATCGCCATCGCGTAGGCTTCCGCCGGGTTGTATTTCATGATGGCGCGGAAGTTGTCGAGCATCAGGAACGCCGGCCCGCGCGCGCCCGCCGGCACCATCAGGGTGGCCCGATCGGCGGGTCGGGCAAACGGCCGTCCGCCGGCCCGCACGACGCCGAGGCGCTCCCATTCCCGGACCGTCATCGCCCGCGCGCCATCGGCGAGCAGATAATCGAACCCGGCCGGTAGCACCACCTCGTAGCCCCAGGTCTGCCCGGGGCGCCAGCCGTCGAGCTTGAGATTGTTGGCCGTCGAGGCGATCAGATCCGGCACCGAATCGACGACGTCACGACGGCCGTCGCCGTCGAAATCGACCGCGAACCGCTTGAACGAGGTCGGCATGAACTGGGTCGGCCCGAACGCCCCCGCCCATGATCCCTTGAGGTGGTCCGGCACGATGTCGCGACGCTCGAGGATTTCCAGCGTGGCGAGGAATTCGTTGCGGAAATAGGCCTGGCGCCGCCCCACGCAGGCCAGCGTCGCGGTCGAGCGCAACACCGAGCGCTCGCCGATCGCCGTGCCGAAGTTCGATTCGACGCCCCAGATCGCTGCCACCACGTGCCGATCGACCCCGTAGGCGCGTTCCACCGCCTCGAAACTCCCACGGTGCTGCGCCAGGATTTCGCGACCCCGCCTGATCCGTGCGTCGCTCACCAGGATGTCGAGATAATCCCAGATCGCCTTGGTGAACTCGGGCTGCGCGTCCATGAAGTCCATGATCTTCAGGTCGGGGGTCAGCTCGGCGGCATAGGTATCGAAGGTCGCGCGCGACACCCCGCGGCGGGCCGCCTGCGGCCGCATCTCGTCAAGGCAGGCCCTGAAATTGGCCGCCGCCGCCTGAATCGCGTCGGCCTGCATCAGCGGGTGACCGGAGGAACCCGATTGCCCGCTCCAGCCGCGACCGGATGGCGCCGACGACAGCGAGCCGGTCGCCCCTGCCCCCGTCAGGTCGGAGTCCGGGCCCTGCAACGTCGAGCACCCGCCAGAGGCCAGGATTGCGGCGGCGGCGATCGCCACGAAATGACGCATGGAACCGCTCATCGGACGTCCCCTCGGTTTGCGCCATAAGGAGCCCGACATGGTTTCAGTCGCCTTAATGGCTCCTGCGCATCCACCGGCGTCCCCCGCGTCCGAACCCCGCATCCGGGCCATCTCCCCTGTCGGCCATTTATTGGCATGGACTTCGCAGCCCCGCCATGGTTTTCCTGGGGCCCGGAACGAGCTTCCGCCCGTGTCGTTTTCATCAGCCTCATCAGGATATTGGCCGATCATGAAACCCATCCGCAAAGCCATTCTGCCCGTCGCCGGTCTGGGCACGCGGTTCCTGCCCGCCACCAAGGCGATGCCGAAGGAAATGCTGCCGGTGGTCGACCGACCGTTGATCCAACATGTGGTCGACGAGGCGCGGGAGGCTGGTATCGAGCACTTTATCTTCGTGACCGGGCGCAACAAAGGCGTGATCGAAGATCATTTCGACCGCCAGTTCGAGCTCGAGCTGACGCTGCGGGAGAAGAACCGCCGCTCCGAGCTGGAACTCCTCGCCAGTGATCTGCCGGGCGCCGGCCAGACCAGCTTCACCCGCCAGCAGTCGCCACTCGGACTCGGGCACGCCGTCTGGTGCGCCCGCGAGCTGGTCGGCGACGAGCCGTTCGCGCTGCTGCTGCCCGACGTCCTGGTGCAGGGCCGTCCCGGCTGTCTCGCCCAGATGATGAACGCCTATGCGGGCGTCGGCACCGCCGCCAATTTCGTCGCGGTGGAAGAAGTGGCGATCGAGCGCATCCACATGTATGGCGTGGTCGGTGTCGGCAAGCCGAACGGCAAGGCGTTCGAGATCACCGAAATGGTGGAAAAGCCGTCGCGGGACGACGCCCCCTCCAACCTCATCATCACCGGGCGCTACATCCTGCAGCCGGAGATTTTCGGCATCCTGGCCAACCAGACGCGGGGCGCGGGGGGCGAGATCCAGCTCACCGACGCGATGATCCGGCTGGCCCAGCAGCAGCCGTTCTACGGCCTCAAATTCGACGGCCGCAGCTTCGATTGCGGCTCGAAGGTCGGCTTCCTCGCCGCCAACGTCGCCTACGGGCTGGCCCGTGACGATATCGCGCCGGCGTTCCGTGCCCAGCTGAAACAGCTGCTCGGCGAGCGCTGAGGCGAACGGCACCCGCGTCGCGTTTCTTGCGCGGTCCGCCGGTCATCTGGTGATCGGCGGACGACGGATTGGCGCCGCGGTCACCGCTGCAGCCGCACCCCGAACGTGACCATGTCGGCGGTGTAATCGACCCCCGAGACGTTCGAGGTGAGCCAGTCGTGGCGATACTCGCCTTTGAGCCAGATCTCGCGGTTGAGCTTGTAGACGACGCCCAACGAGGCGAACAGGCGCTGATCCTGGCGGTCCATGCCGACATAATCGTCGAAACCGTAGCCCAGCCGACCGATCCCGACGAGCCAGCGGCGAAACGAATGATCGACCTGGAAGGCGAAATCGCGCCGCAGCACGCCCGAAACGCCGGGAATGATCAGTTCGTCGACCGCAGAGCGGGTCGTGAAGGTGAGGCTGGTCAGCGCCGTCGCGTTCCACACCAGGCTCGAATTGAAGATCACGCCGCCGACGTCGTTGAGCGTCGGATCGTTGTATTGGCGCATCAGATAGCCCACCGAGACCTCGCCGGTGAGTTTGCGTGAAAACTCGAACGTCGACCCCGCCCTGACGATCTGGCCGGTGGAATCGCGATCGGTCCCGGCGCGATCGACCGCAAGGTCGTGCACACGGGCATCGGCGTTGACCTCGACGAACGGCTTCACCCCCGGCAGCAATTCGTAGCTGCCGCGCAGCGTGCCGGCGTACAGGTTGTAGTCGCGATCGTCGTTGCTGAACGTGCTGCCGTCCATGAACTCCGACCGGTCGTAGACGCGGCGGTCGATCGCGCCCCGTACCGACACCTCGAAGCGATTGAAGCTCTGCACGTAGCCGAGGGTGCCGCCGTACATGGTGTAGATCGGCAGGCGCGAAAGACCGGGCTGGGCTGCGAGGTTGGGGCTGCCGGGGTTGTCGGTTCCGACCAGCACGCGCCCTTCGAGCTCGAGCCGATTGTGGCGGGTGATGTCGACGCGACCGTTGATCCTGGAATCGAGCCAGGGCCGGTCGAGCGAGTTCGGCGCCCCGGTCGGCGTACCGTCGGGATTGCAGCAGGCGAAACGCTCCCCATACGCGTTGTAGGTACCCTTGAGGTCGGCAGACAGCGCGTGGCGCTGCCAGTCCGAGCGCAACCGAAGCTCCGGGGCAATGAGGATGAGCGACGACCCGCGTCCGTGGTTCGTATGCGACGGAT
>JAVBUK010000033.1:0-6842 GCA_031555345.1 Xanthobacteraceae bacterium
GCGGCCGCAAGGTGCGACGTGAACACGGTTTCGAGGACCGGCGGACGCGGCTCCCGGGCCCAGCGCGCGGCGATGATGCGGCCCAGCCCGGACTGCGGGCTGTAGGCGAGATGGCAGGCGGGCGCCGTGCCCGGCAGCCGCCAGCGCGGCATCCCGGCGCCGTCCGGAGCGGCGAGCGGGGTCAGCACGTCCCGGCCGACCACGATCGAGCAAAACCGGCCGGCCGGAAGGACGTCCGGCGCGCCCGGATCATGATGGCAGAGCAGGAACTGCGCCTGCCCGCGCAGCATCAGTTCCTCGGCGGCCTGCCGATGGTCCGATACCAGCTGGATCGTCGCCTGGGTGGTGGCCGGCTCGAAGTCGCGGATCCAGCGCGGAAAGAACGTGAACGACAGCGCATGGGTGGCGGCGAACCGCAACGTGGCGGCATCCTTGCCGGCGACCTCCCGGGCCTCGCGGCGCAACTGGCGGATCCGGCGGACGGTCTCCTCGGCCCCGAGCCGGAACTGCTCGCCGGCCGGCGTCAGCGTGACCCCCTGGGGGCCGCGGCAAAACAACGTCGCGCCGACCCATTGTTCGAGCGCGCGGATGCGGCGGCTGAACGCCGGCTGGGTGACATGGCGCCCATCGGCGGCGCGCGAAAAATTGCCGTGCTCGGCCAGCGCCGCGAAATCCTCGAGCCAGTCCAGTTCCATCGCAATGCCGGTGTCACATAGCGCGCGCCGCATTTGGCATTGGACCGGCGCCGCTGTCCAACCCTAACGTCGCGCCGAAACGACATCAGGAGCGGCCCCGCCATGCGCATCGTCGAGATCCGCGAAAAAACGGTTTCGATCGCCTCACCGATCGCCAATGCCTATATCGACTTTTCCAAGATGACCTGTTCGGTGGTCGCGGTGATCACCGACGTGATCCGCGACGGCAAGCCAGTAACAGGATATGGGTTCAACTCCAACGGCCGCTACGGCCAGGGCGCGCTGATGCGCGACCGCTTCCTGCCCCGCCTGATGGAAGCGGCGCCGGACACGCTGATCGACCGGGCGCACGACAATCTCGATCCGTTCGCGATCTGGAAGACCCTGATGGCGAATGAAAAGCCAGGCGGCCACGGCGAGCGCTCGGTGGCCGTCGGCACCATCGACATGGCGGTGTGGGACGCGGTGGCGAAGATCGAGGGCAAGCCGCTCTACCGCCTGCTGGCCGACCGCTATCGGGGCGGCCAGGCCGACGACAAGGTCTGGGTCTACGCCGCCGGCGGCTACTATTATCCGGGCAAGGACGACACCAAGCTGCAGGACGAGATGAAGAGCTATCTCGACCGCGGCTACCGGGTGGTCAAAATGAAGATCGGGGCGGCGCCGCTGGCGGACGACATCCGGCGGATCGAAGCCGTGCTCCAGGTGGTCGGCGAAGGCAATCTCGCGGTCGACGCCAATGGCCGCTTCGACCTGGCGACGGCGATCGCCTACGCCGAAGCGATCCGGCCCTACAAGCTGTTCTGGTACGAGGAGGCCGGCGATCCGCTCGACTACGCGCTGCAGGCCGAACTCGCCGACCACTACCCGGGCCCGATGGCCACCGGCGAGAACCTGTTCTCGCACCAGGATGCCCGCAACCTGCTGCGCCACGGCGGCATGCGCAAGGATCGCGACTACCTGCAATTCGACTGCGCGCTGTCCTACGGGCTGGTCGAACACATGCGCACCCTCGAGGTCATGAACGAGCTGGGCTGGTCGTCGCGCCGGGTGGTGCCGCACGGCGGCCACCAGATGTCGCTCAACATTGCCGCCGGTCTGCATCTCGGCGGCAACGAGTCGTACCCGGACGTGTTTCAACCCTTCGGCGGCTTCGCCGACGCCGTCGCGGTACAGGACGGCTATGTCGGGTTGCCCGAGGTGCCGGGCGTCGGCTTCGAAGCGAAATCGAAGCTGTACGCGGTGATGAAGGCACTCAGCGACTGACCGCGCGCTGCCACCAGGCCGAGGACGAGCCGACGCCAGCGACAAAATGACCCCGCCCGCGGTCGTCGACAGGGCGATGCCGGCACGGCGATAATGAAACCAAATCCGGCCGATCCGTTGCCCGGGTCGGCCGGATTTGCATGCCCGCGCGGCGCCCGGGCAACACGGCCATCCGCCACGGCGTGAACGGCGTATGTCGAGGGGCCGCGCGGCCCCCGTTCGGGCCATGCCGGTCAGCGGAACGACCTCGCGCCGAACCCGGGTGATTTGCGGCGCGCGCGTCCTGCCAGACAATACATAAGGCCCGACTGCCGGTACTGACGTGCTGCCCGGTTGCGCGCGATAACCGGTACGCATGCCTTTTGTTCAAGCGTTCATGGCCCGGCTTTGCGCAAGCGCAAAGTGCGCCGTTCGCACTTGCGAATAAATGCTCCCCGACAACGGTGTCGGCTGCGGCTGAGGCCGCGAAAAATTATGGATAGTGCCGGCAGGCACTATCGGAGGTCAGAGATGCAACCGCGCGACGTGACCAAGAACGTTACTTTCGACGAGCTCGAGATCGGCGATACCGCCAGCCTCGAGCGGACCTGCTCGATTCAGGACGTCTATTTGTTTGCTCATGTTTCGGGCAACACCAATCCGATTCATCTGCCGGCCGAGGGCAGGGACGCGACGCCGGACATCTGCGCCCCGGCGATGTGGGCCGGTTCGCTCATTTCGGCCGTTCTCGGCACGCTGCTGCCCGGCCCAGGCACGGTCTATCGCGCGCAGCACCTGAATTTCCGCGACCGCGTCCACATCGGCGACCAGGTCAGGGCGGTCGTCGTCTGCACCAGGAAGGGTGACAAGCCGGTCGCCACCTTCGAGACCAGGATCGAGAAACTGGATGGTACGCTGGTAGCCGAGGGCATGGCCGAGGTCGATGTCCCGGTCGCGCGCTGTGCGCTGCCGATGCGCGAGCTTCCCACCCTCATCCTCGACGCCAAGGATTCGTTCACGCCGCTGATCGAACGCGCCCGCAGTCTCGGCCGCATGACCACCGCGGTGGTGTGCCCCGACGACCACAATTCGCTCAACGGCGCCGTCCTGGCCGCCCGCGAGGGCCTGATCGAGCCGATCATGATCGGGTCAAAGGAAAAGATTCTCCAGGCCGCGAAGGCGCTCGGCGTCGACGTCTCGTCCTACCGGATCATCGATGTCGAGGGCCACGACGAGGCCGCCGCCAAGGCGGTCGAGATCGTCCGCAAGAGCGAAGCCTCCTCGATCATGAAGGGCAACATCCATTCCGACCAGTTGCTGGCCCAGGTGGTACGGAAGGACGCCGGCCTGCGCGCCGGCCGCCGGATCAGCCACGTCTTCGCCATGGACGTGCCCACCCTCGACCATCTGCTGTTCATCTCCGACGCCGCCATCAACATCGCGCCCGATCTCACCACCAAGATCGACATCGTCCAGAACGCGATCGACCTCGCCCAGGCCTGCGGCCTCGACAAGCCGCGGGTCGGCGTGCTGTCGGCGGTGGAGACCGTCAACCCGAACATTCCCTCGACGCTCGACGCCGCGGCGCTGTCGAAGATGGCCGACCGCGGCCAGATCACCGGCGCCATCGTCGACGGCCCGCTCGCCATGGACAACGCGATGGACGTCGCGGCGGCCCGCACCAAGGGCATCGCATCGCCGGTCGCCGGGCGCGCCAACGTGCTGATCGTGCCGAACCTCGAATCCGGCAACATGCTGGCCAAGGAGCTCACCTTCGTGGCGCGGGCCGAGGCCGCCGGCCTGGTCGTCGGCGCCAAGGTCCCGGTCATGCTGACCAGCCGCGCCGACAACGACCGCGCGCGGCTGGTCTCCGCCGCGCTGGCGCAACTCTACGAATACCGGCGCCGCACCGGAAAGGCCTGGACCGGGAACCATCCTCCCGCCACCGCCGAATGAACCGAACAGATTTGCAGGCAAGGAAATATCGTCATGGGCAACGTCATTACGTTGAACGCGGGATCGTCGTCGATCAAATTCGCGCTGTTTTCCAACGACTCCGAATGGCCGAAAATGATCGCGATCGGCCAGATCGAGGCGATCGGCGTCGCGCCTGAGTTCGAAGTCCGCCGCGCCGGCGACTCCGAAAAGACCAAGAAGTCGTTCTCCGGGCCGGACGCGCCGAACAACCACGCCGATGCCATCAAGATCATCCTCGGCTGGCTGAACGAAGCGTACCCGAACATCGGCGTCGACGCGGTCGGGCACCGCGTCGTCCACGGCGGGGCGCGCTATTCCCAGCCGACCCTGCTCAACGACGAGATCCTGCGCGACCTGGTCAAGTTCAACCCGCTCGCGCCGCTGCACCAGCCGCACAATCTCGCCTGCATCGCCGGCGCCACCGCCGCCTTCCCCGGCATTCCCCAGGTCGCCTGCTTCGACACCGCGTTCCACCGCTCCCAGCCGTGGGTCGCCGAGACCTTCGGGCTGCCGCCCCACTTCTACGACGAGGGCGTGCGCCGCTACGGCTTCCACGGCCTGTCGTACGAATACATCTCGCGCCGGCTGGCCGAGCACGCCCCCGACGGCGGCACCCCGCCCCGCCGGGTGATCGTCTGCCATCTCGGCAACGGCGCCTCGATGACGGCGGTGCGCGACGGCAAGGCGGTGTGCTCGACCATCGGCTTCTCGCCGCTCGAAGGCCTGCCGATGGGCACGCGCTGCGGCCAGATCGACCCCGGCGTGCTGCTCTACCTGATGATGGAAAAGCAGATGAGCTTCCAGCAGATCTCCGACCTGCTCAACAAGCAGTCGGGGCTCAAGGGCATGTCGGGGGTGTCGAGCGACATGCGCGAGCTCGAAGCGTCGAGCGAGCCCAACGCCAAGAAGGCCATCGAGTATTTCTGCTATCGCATCCGTCGCGAAATGGGCAGCCTGGCGGCGGCGCTGTCCGGCCTCGACGCCATCGCGTTCACCGGCGGCATCGGCTCGAACTCCTCGCTGGTGCGCGGACAGGTGCTGTCCGAACTGGGCTGGCTCGGGGTCGCGTTCGACCCGGCCGCCAACGACAAGCGCGGCACCGAGGTGATCTCGACGCCGGAATCGAAGGTGCGGGTGTTCGTGATGCAGACCGACGAGGAGGCGATGATCGCCCAGCACACCGTGCGGGTGGCCAAGACCGCCCGCGCCAGACAACCGGCCTGATCGCGCCGGCGCGCCTCGGCCCCGAGCCGACGTCACCTTCCGGGCCCGCGAGCACCGCTCGCGGGCCCGTCGCGTCGGTGCACGCGTTCACGACAGAATCCGTCGGGCGACCGACCCGCCGCCGAGACTACGCCGGATCCTCGCCGAACAGTCCGAACTGGGACGCCTCGCGGGCCGGCTCGGCGAGGCCGAGATGGCGGAAGGCGTGGCCGGTCAAGAGGCGGCCGCGCGAGGTGCGCTGGAGAAAGCCCTTCTGCAGCAGGAACGGCTCGATGATGTCCTCGATGGCGTCGCGCGGCTCCGACAGCGCCGCCGCGATGGTGTCGATGCCCACCGGCCCGCCGCCGTAACCGAGCGCGATGGTGGTGAGATAGCGCCGATCCATGGCGTCGAGGCCGCTGGCATCGACCTCCAGCGCCAGCAGGGCGCGGTCGGCCAGCTTGCGGTCGATCGCCGCGACGCCGTCGACATGGGCGAAGTCGCGCACCCGGCGCAACAGCCGCCCGGCGATGCGCGGCGTGCCGCGGGCGCGCCGGGCGATCTCGTTGGCGCCGTCGTCGGTCATGCCGATCGACAGCATGCGGGCGCCGCGGCGGACGATCAGCTCCAGCTCGTCCTCGGTATAGAAGTTGAGGCGGATCGGAATGCCGAACCGGTCGCGCAGCGGGGTGGTGAGCAGCCCGGCGCGCGTCGTCGCCCCAACCAGGGTGAATTTGGCGAGATCGATCTTGACCGACCGGGCCGCCGGCCCCTCGCCGATGATCAGGTCGAGCTGGAAGTCCTCCATCGCCGGATAGAGAATCTCCTCCACCGCGGGATTGAGCCGGTGGATCTCGTCGATGAACAGGACGTCGCGTTCCTCCAGGTTGGTCAAGAGTGCGGCGAGGTCGCCCGCCTTGGCGATCACCGGCCCGGAGGTGGCGCGAAAGCCGACGCCGAGCTCGCGGGAGACGATCTGGGCGAGCGTGGTCTTGCCCAGGCCCGGCGGCCCGACGAACAGCACGTGGTCGAGCGCTTCCTTGCGGGCGCGCGCCGCCGCGATGAACACCGACAGGTTGGCGCGCGCCTGCGCCTGGCCGACGATGGCGGCGAGGCGCTGCGGCCGCAGCGACGCTTCGGCGACATCCTCGTCGCGGCGTTCCGGGGTGACCAGACGGCGCGGCGGCGTGCTCACGTGCGCTCCCGGCTGTACTTGTTCGGCAGGAGTTCGGCGATCGGGACGACGGTCGGGCTGCCGTTGCCCGGGACGATCACCCGCGCCGTGCGGTCGTAGTCCCAGATCAGCTCGCGGCAGGCCCCGCAGGGCGACACCACGTCGATCGCCTGATCGGGGTCGCCGGGCGGCGGATGGCGCACCGCCACGATGGTGTCGATGCCGCACTCACCCAGGTCGGTGATCACCTTGCCGAGCGCGACCGCCTCCGCGCACACCGCCATGCGCCCCAGATAGGCGTCGAGATTGACCCCGGTCACCACCCGTCCGTCGCGGGTGCGCAGCGCCGCGCCGACTTCCTGCCAGTCGTCGCGATAGCGCCGCTTGATCGCCTCGACTGCCGCCGCGATCAGCTCGCGGTCGGGGTCGCTCAGAGGGCTTTCGCTCAAGGGGGTTTCGGAAAGGTGACTTTCGGACAGGTGATTTGCCGCATCGTTCACTTGCTCAGCTCCTTCAACCCCAGCCGGATCAGCTTGGCGGTCTCCGCC
>JAVBUK010000230.1:0-5957 GCA_031555345.1 Xanthobacteraceae bacterium
ATCCCGCCACACCGCCCGCCGGGAAACGGCGCCGGCCGACGGACGCGGCGACCGACACGCCCCGTCGGCGGGTTGGCGCGCCAGCCTCGCCGTCGGGTATCACGGACAGCCGGCGCGGTCGAGCAGCCATGTCGGGAAGCGATGTCGAAAAGCCACGGTGACCGAACGTCGGGCCGATGCCGGCCGCGCAGGCCCCGTCGCCGGTCAGGCGATCAGCCCGGCATGCTTCATCGCGGCCCGCACCAGTTCGCGCGACTTCTCGCCGATCGGAACCAGCGGCAGGCGCAGGGTGTCGGCGCACTTGCCGAGCACCGAGAGCGCGTATTTGGTCGGCGCCGGGTTCGTTTCGACGAACAGATGCGCATGCAGGGGATACAGCTTGTCCTGCAGCCGCAACGCCGTCGCGTAGTCGCCCTCGAGGCAGGCCGCCTGGAACTCGGAACACAGGCGCGGCGCCACGTTCGAGGTCACCGAGATGCACCCATGCCCGCCGTGCGCCATGAAGCCCAGTGCCGTCACGTCCTCCCCCGACAGTTGGTTGAAGTCCGCGCCGAGCTTGTCGCGCTGCTGCGACACGCGCGCCACATTGGCCGTGGCGTCCTTGACACCGGCGATATTCTTCAACTCGAACAGCCGCGCCATCGTGTCGACCGACATGTCGATGACCGACCGGGCCGGGATGTTGTAGATGATGATCGGGATGCCGATCGCGTCGTTGACCGCCTTGAAGTGCTGGTACAGGCCTTCCTGCGTCGGCTTGTTGTAGTACGGCGTGACGACCAGGACGGCGCTCGCTCCGGCCTTTTCGGCGTGCCGGCACAAATCCACCGCTTCGGCGGTCGCATTCGCGCCGGCGCCAGCGATCACCGGGACCCGTCCCTTCACCTCGTCGATGCACCACTCGACCACCTGCTTGTGCTCGTCGTGCGACAAGGTCGGGCTCTCACCGGTGGTCCCGACCGGCACCAGCCCATTGGTGCCTTCGGCGATCTGCCAGTCGACCAGCGCGCGGAATGCTTTTTCGTCGACCGCCCCGTTCTTGAACGGCGTCACCAAGGCCGTGAACGAGCCTCGGAAGCGAGTCTTGGCGGTCATTATGAGCTCCTGGAAAAAACCGACGGTCGAACCGACAGGGGTTCCTGCTGGTCCGGAACCTCACAAGACATTGTTACATTTTTGCGCCTGTTCTTGAAAGAGCCCAAAATGCCGGGTTGTTGTCCACGGTCGTTCCGCGACTCGACGCCGCGATCCGGCGGCGGTTCGGCACCGTTAAGCTTTTGTCAACCCAATCAACGGAATAGGTAATCAGAGGCCTGCTTTCACGTCGCGCCGGCAAGGACCCGCAACGGTGATCACAAGACGCGGACGGCTGACACATTCGCTCTGGTTCGGCACGGCGTCGGCCCTGCTCGCCGGCCTGCTGGCGACCGCCGTACCGGCGGCCGGCGCCCCCGATGATGCTTCGTCCGCGGCCCGGTCCAGACCGGCCGCGTCACCGAAATCCACCGGCCCAGCGAAAACCTCCAAAAGCACAAAACCGACCGTTGCTCCCGATCCCGCGGTCCGCCCTCGCCCCTCCCGGCGTCTGTCGACGCCGGCAGCACCGGCGCCTCCACCGCGCAAACCGCAGGTCGTGACCCGTGGCGCGGCGCCGCTGCCGTTGACGCCGGCGTCCCACGCCACCCGCCGGATCGCGGCCAGACCTTCCGTCCCGCTGGCAGCCGCGGCGACCGTGTCGACGTCGTCCGCCGATCTGGCCGCCGTGAAACAGGCGGTCCGGCTGATGCGCAAGGGCGAGACAAGCGAAGCGACCCGCATCCAGGGCGCGATCGCGGACCCGTTGGCGCGCAAGCTGGTCGAGTGGATCATCCTGCGCAGCAACGACAACCGCGTTGATTTCGCGCGCTACAGTGCCTTCATCGCCGCCAACCCCGGCTGGCCGAGCATCGTCACCCTGCGCCGCCGCGCCGAGGCGATGCTGTGGCAGGAGCGGGCGCCGTCCGCAACCGTGCGCGCCTTTTTTGCCGCCGCCAAACCGATGACCGCCAGAGGCCGCTTTGCCCTCGCCCGCGCCCTGCTGACCGACGGAGACCGCTCCGGCGCACAATCCGTGGCCGCCGAGGCGTGGCGCAACGATGCGTTCCCCGACGACCTGGAGGCGATCGCGATCGAACTGTTCGGAGGCCTGATCACCCGGGCGGACGACAAGGCCCGCATGGACCGGCGCCTCTACGACAGCGACAACGAGGCGGCCGTACGCGCCGCCCGGCGGCTGGGCGGCGTGGAGCCGTCGATCGCCCGGGCGCGGGCCGCGGTCAACGCCAAGGCCGGGAACGCCAAGACGCTGCTCGATGCGGTCCCGTTCGAGGCCCGCAACGATGCCGGATACATCTTCAGCCATGCGCAGTGGTTGCGGCGCAACGATCGGATCGCCGATGCCGGACGGGTGATCCTCACCGCCCCGCGCGATCCCGCGCGACTGGGGGACCTCGACGAATGGTGGGTCGAGCGACGGCTGATCGCCCGCAAGCTCATGGACATCGGCGACCCACGCACCGCCTATCGGGTGGTGCGCGACGCGGTGCCGCCGCCGCGGGAAAACTACCGCGGCGAGCACGAATTTACCGCAGGATGGATCGCGCTGCGGTTCCTCGGCGATCCGTCGACGGCCGCGCAGCACTTCGCCCGGGTGGCGCAGGGCACCGCCAACCCCATCACCCTGGCCCGGGCCGGCTACTGGCAGGGCCGTGCGGCCGAAGCGGCCAACCGGCCGCAAGAGGCGCGCGCGCATTACCAGGCCGCCGCCCGCCACACGACGGCCTATTACGGCCAACTCGCCCGCGCGCGCCTCGGACCGGGCGCGATCGCGATCACTTCGGCGCCGGCTCTGTCCGCCGACCAGCGCTCGGCTCTGGCACGTCTCGAAGTCGTTCGGGCGGCCGAAATCCTCTACGCCGTCGACGAGCGCGACCCGATCGTGTCGATCATGGCGGATCTCGCCGACAAGACCAACGACACCGGCGCGCTGGCCATGCTGGCCGAGATGGCCGGCAAGAACGGCGACGCCCGGGCGGTCCTGCTGGTCGGCAAGACGGCGCTCGGGCGCGGCTTCGCCTTCGACCATTACGCTTTTCCGGTCAACGGGCTGCCGCGTTACAGCCCGATCGCCCCGGCGGTCGAAACGTCGATCGTCTACGCCATCGCCCGGCAGGAAAGCGCCTTCAATCCCCGGACCGTGTCGAGCGCCAACGCCCTCGGGTTGATGCAGGTCACCCCCGCGGCCGGGCGACACGTCGCCAGGAAGTTCCGGGTGCCGTTCGACCAGAAGCGGCTGTTGCACGACCCGGTCTACAACGTGCAGATGGGCGCGGCCGAACTCGCCGACGTCCTCGAACGTTACCGCGGATCCTACATCCTCGCCTTCGCGGCCTACAACGCCGGCTCGGGCCGGGTCAGGGAATGGCTTGAGCGCTACGGCGATCCGCGCGATTCCACCGTCGACGCCGTCGATTGGGTCGAACGCATTCCGTTCGCGGAAACCCGGAACTACGTGCAGCGGGTGATGGAAAACGTGCAGGTCTATCGCACCCGTTTCGGCGGCGGTTCACGGCTGATGATCGAAGCCGATCTGCACCGCGGCGCCGAAAACTGACGTCGACCGCACATTCGTCGCCGGTGAAGAACGGGTCTTCCGAGAACCGGGCGGGCGATTCCAGGCGGGCATGCGCCGGCGCATGAGTTTGTTTTGCACGACTGCCATCTTGAGTTGCATCAACGTTCCTTGCTCGCATTCGGTAGTAAGCCGTCATCGCCCGTCGCCGGCGCGCCGCAGCGATAGCGCGTTAGCCGCCCCATCGCCGCCAGCAGTTCGGACCGCACGGCGCTGGCCGCGGCGCGGGTTTCAGCCGCCGCGATCTCGGCCGGGGCGAGTCCGTACCGCAGGGCGTTCAGGCGCGCCTTGCCGGCCCGCGGACCGGGTGCGCGGGTGCCGGAAGGTCGGCGCCGTGCGGTGGCCGACGGCGCCTTGGGCGATGCCGTCGATGTCTTGGTCGCGGTCATGGTCGCTCCATCGGCCGATTAAACCCCCGCCGGACACCCGGCCCAACCACGAAAGTGATTTTTCCGCTCAAACCACCGCCTTCCACCGGCGCCGCTGGCCGGTTTCGGCACCGTTCCGGCCTTATGGTTCGAGACCTCCGCTGCGCGGATTCCTCACCATGAGGGGTGCGGGACGCGCGACCTCTACCCTCGTCCGGAGGAGGCCGCGTGACGGCCGTCTCGAAGGACGAGGCCCGGAGGTTGATGGCCCGGCCTGATGGTTTGAGACGCGCGGATTCGCCGCGCTCACCACGAGGATTCGGGACGCGCGCCGATCCGGATTCGGTGTCAGCGAAGCGGCACAGAGGCTTCGGGGCTTAGGCGCCCGTGGCCTGCACCCAGAACTTGTACATCCCGGCGAACGTATCGGGATGGTCCTGCTCGAACCGGTGCCAGCCGTCGAGATCGGTCATGGTGGAATCGGCCGGAAAGCGGGAGCCATAGGCCTGGCGGACCGGGGCCGGCAACTCGAACCCCAGGAACGTCAAGGCATTGCCGTCCACGAACGACTTGATGTCGGGGATCGAGATCTGATGCTCCTGGACGTGGAACAGCAGGTCCCGACACTCGCTGATGCAGAAAAAGTCGTAGAAATTCGCGACATCGCGGGCGGGAGACCGCATCAGCTCCTGGCGGCAGCGGCGGATGACCTCGGGCGTCGGCCGTGCCTCGACGGCGGGGCCGTCGTCGCGGGCGGCGATCACGGCGCGCGCTGCCGTCACCACACGGCGGCCGAGCTTGCTGTAGAAACCGAAGTGCATGAAGCCGCCGGGCCGCAGCAGCGAGCGCAGCACGCGCCAGCCCTGCATCGGATCCGCCATGTGATGCAGCACCCCGCCCGCGTCGATGACGTCGAACGCTCGCCCGACCGCCCCCAGTTTGAGGATATCGGCCTGGGCATAGTCGATATCGGTCATCCCGGCGGCCCGTGTCTTGCGGGCGGCGTAACCGAGGCTGGCCAGGCTCAGATCGATCGCCAGCAGCCGCGCGTCCGCCAGGCTCGCCGCGATCTCGACCGAGTGTCGGCCGGTGCCGCAGCCCGCCACCAGCACGTCGATCGGACGCCCCTGTGGAGCCGCAAAGGATGCCGCCGGCAGCAGTTCGCGCACGAACTCACCCAGGGTCTGCCGGCGCGGGACCACGGCGGCGTCGACCCAGCGCGGATAGGGATTTTCCTCGTACTGCTGTCGTACCTTGACGGACACTTCGTCGTCGATCGGCGTCAGACGGGGCAGACCCGCCGCGATGCGAGCTTCCTCGGCGGGTTCTTCGATCTGCTGCAGCAGCAAGGCGCGAACGGCCGCCGGCCATTCGGCGTAGCGCACCAGCGCTCCCGCATCACCGATCCGTCCCAGCGGGACATACGCCGCCACGGCCGGAACCCACAGGGGCGCGATTCGCTCCCCGGCCCGCGCGGCTTCGGACAGCCTGGCGCTCAGACCAGCGGCCCGCGCCGCCTCGTCGGGCGCGCAGTCGAAGGCGTACTCGTTGATGAAGCACTGCCGGGCCAGCGCGCAACCGAACGCCAGCAGGGTCTCGTCGACGCGGTCATCGGGTGCCGCTGCCTCCGCTTGCCCGAGCAGCCAGGCCCGCACCGAGGTCAAGACCTGTTCGAGGCCGAAGTGCCGGATGGTGGCGCGTTCGAGCAGGCACCGCAGCAAGGGATTGCGGATCACCTCGCCGATTCCTTCCGCACCGAACAGATCGTCCGGCGACGACAGCCGCGGCCACGCCTGCCCCGCCCGCACCATCGCCTGGCCGAGGACCGGACTGAGACGCGCCGCCGTCGCGACGATGTCCGCATAGTGCTCGAACAACTGTGGCGACAGCTCCAAGGCGCGGGCGAACCGCTCGGCCGC
>JAVBUK010000291.1:0-3296 GCA_031555345.1 Xanthobacteraceae bacterium
GCCCGCACGCCGGCCGCCGCTTTTTCCAGCGTCTCGGGATCGCGTCCGTTGATCAACACATGCGCGTTTGCGGCAGCCAAGCCCCGGACGATCTCGAGACCAAGCCCGCGCGCGCCCCCGGTCACGAGGGCGACGCGTCCCCGCAGGTCGAATGCCGGCCCCACGCGATCCTCCGGATGATGCCTTCCGGCGCACCCTGCGCCACCGACACCACCGATACTCCAGCGCCTCGCCGGTCACAATGGCGCGCATCCGCCAAGGCTACGGAGGCATGGCGGCCCCACGCCGCCGGGAACCTCACGCCGCCCGCGTCTTCGCCCGCCGTTCCGGCAGATGCTCGACGCTCATGTCACGCGGCGAATGGAAGCTTCGGGCGCCACACGATCGGCAGGTGAGCGAAAACTCTTCACCCACGGCGGTCACCTTGTAGATGTGAATGGCGCCGGAACATTTCGGACACCGGACGGTTCCGCGGCTGTAGGTGCCACGCCGAGAGAATTGACTTGTCGTTGCCTTGGCCATGATCAGCGTTTCCCGAGTTTGCGGGACATCCATTCCCGATGTCGTCGCAGGATTATTTGCTCGCCGATACGATGTTGTAAAGCACGAGCTGTCGGCACCGTTAATCCACCGATACTTTGCGGTGCACCGATTTACCGGAAATTAGGCGTGCGGCGACGACGCGGGTCGTTTGCCGGCGATCGATAATATTGTCGGGAATCGATTCACCCGCCGTTCATGGTGATCGCGGGAACAGGGCAGCGAGTTCGCGTGCGCCGGGCATTTGTATCTGCTTGTCCATATGCGCATTGGTCGCCGCGATCAGCCTCGCCACCACGTTGTTGCGGATGGCGACGGGATTGCGCTCGTATCCTCCGCGCTGGAAGAAGTTGGACGTCGGCACGCGCGCGCGCCACTCGGCGGGCATCGTCACCATGTCGAATCCGTTGCCATCGCCGGTCAGGTTCATCATCTCGAGCTCGGCGGCCGAGAGCGGAGCGACGTAGCCCTTGCGGCGCGCGAATTCGATCGAGTCGAGCAGTTTCCGGGTCTGCAGCAGCGGCCCGACGTCGATGTCGAGCACCATGGCGTGAACGCCGAGGCCCTTCGGGGTCCTGGCGAGCCGCTCGTGCGCACTCCACGCGTTCGGCACCGTGCGGCAGAACGCGATCATCCGCCGCAGCGCCGACAGTTTGCGCTCCACTGCGCGGCGCGGAGCGCCGGACAGGGTCGCGGCGCGGGCCTCGAGGGCGGCCACGAACCGGTTGCCGTTGTGCGCCAGGATGCTGATCGTGTTGGTGGTCAGCAGCTGGTTGTAGCCGAGCGCGGTGGAGATCGCGCGCGCTTTCGGCGAGGCGTATTCGAGACCGGCCTGCACGTCGTACCGGCCGTTGCCGCCGGCCTCGAAGACGTAGATGCGGACCGCCTGTTCGCGCGTGATCCCGGCGGCGGCCGCCGCGCGGGCGTAGGCGCGCTTGAAGTCGGTTTCGCTGCGGGCACGCTCCGGCACGAAATGGAAGTATTCCGTCGCCGCCTGAAGAAAATCGCCGACGACCGGCACGTACCTGCGCGTCACCGGCGCCTGCGGCGCGGAGGGGTCGACCGGCCGCGGCGGGCCGGCATAGACCGGCGGCTGGATCAAAACGTAGTCGCCGAGCAGGATCGGCTGCCCGGCACGCCGCTTGGCGATGCGCAGCCGGCGCTTGTCGGCGATCGCGGTCCAATAGCCGGTCGCCCTGCGATCGAATGCCGCGCGCGCGATCCGGTAGACGTCGAGCTTGCGCCGGTACTCGGCCATCGCCTCGGGCGTGGCGGCCAGCTGAGCCGCCGCGCCCTGCGCACAGCCCATGATGGCAACCGGACCCAAGACCGCCAATGTGCCGACGACGGCTGACGCCAGCAGCGCGACACGGCAGCACCTGCCAATCGAGGCATGTTCCATCTGTCCCTCCCGACGGAATCGCAGGCAATTATACGCCATTCGCCCGGCCACATCGCGGTCGGCCGATGGCCGCTTCGCCCGCGCACCACATGGGCCAGATCCTGGGCCAGATCCTGGCAAAAATCCGGTCGAAACTGCTCCGCCGGATTTCGTTCAGCGTTTGGACGGATTCGCCCGGCGACGCGTTGACAGCCGAATCCTGCGGGTTTCACATCCTGTCATCGAGTCGGGGAGCACGTCGGGTCCGACGCCGCATGTGTTTGTATAATAATACCGCATCCCTTGCTGCACCCGCCGAGGTCCGACGCCGCAGTGCCCAACCTGGTGTCCCGGTTGCGACGTTCGGTTCCGTTTGCAGCCCGCTCGGTACCAACGTCGGAACCGAAAGGACACTGGCAACTCCAGGATGCTAGTGTGGTTTTGGATTTGACGTTGCGATAAAGCGCTCGCCGCGAGGGTGATCGGAACGACAAATCCTCCACTCTAGTGAACAAGGAGCCGATCATGCTCAGCACGCCATCCAAGACGGCAGCGACGAAGCCCGCGGCGCTGGCCGGCCTGCCGGCCGGCTTCTTGTGGGGGGTCTCGACCTCGAGCTACCAGATCGATGGCGCCGCGCGCGAGGATGGCCGCGGCGACAGCATCTGGGACGCCTTCTGCCGCCAGAAGACCGCCATCGCCAACGGGGACATCGGCGACGTCGCGTGCGACCACTATCACCGCTATGCCGACGACATCGACTTGATGCGGACGATCGGCGTCGGCGCCTACCGTTTTTCGGTCGCCTGGCCACGCCTGCTGCCGCGCGGCCGCGGCGCGGTCAACGAAGCCGGGTTGGCGTTCTACGACCGCCTTGTCGATTCGTTGCTCGCCGCCGACATCGAGCCGTGGCTGTGCCTCTATCATTGGGACCTTCCGCAGGCGCTCGGCGAACTGGGCGGCTGGCAGAACCGCGACGTGGCCGGCTGGTTCGCCGACTATGCCGCGCTCGTCGCCCGCCGCTACGGCGACCGCGTGAAGCGGCTGGCGACGTTCAACGAGCCCAACGTGTTCACGATCTTTGGCTACGGGTTCGGCACGCACGCGCCGGGCGTGACCGACCGCATCGCCTTTTTCAAGGCGGTCCATCACGTCAATCTGGCGCCTGGCGCCGCCGTCGACGTGATGCGCTCGCTGGTTCCGGGCGCCATGATCGGCGCGGTGCACAACTGCCAGCCCTGCCGGCCCGAAAGCGACACCGCCGAGAACCGGGCAGCCGCGAACACCTTCGACGAATTCTGGAACCGCGCCTTCCCGGAGCCGCAACACCTCGGCTGCTATCCGCCGGAACTCGCCCGCGCGATCGAACCGTATC
>JAVBUK010000227.1:0-7632 GCA_031555345.1 Xanthobacteraceae bacterium
TGATGCACGCCGCCGCCACCGAATTCCTGCTCGTCGACGACGACCTCGCGCTGCCGAACGGGGCGTTCGCCCGGACCCGTCGGCGTACGCTCATGCTCGGCGGTCGCCCGGTTCTCGGGCTGACCCAGGGGCGCCAGCGCGCCTACGTGTATCCGTTGTTCACGCCGAAGGGGCATGCGGTCACCAGCGAGAGCCCGGCCGACCACCCGCATCACAATTCGCTGTGGATCGCCGCCGACCACGTCCATGGGCGCATGCGCACGGAGGGCGGCCGGTTCGAGGAATACACCTACAACTTCTACGTCGACGAGACCTTCCAGGGTCGCGCGGCCGGCTCGCTGATCGTCGTCGCGACGAGCAGCGAGGCGCAGGCGGACGGTTTCGTCGTGACGCAGGAGATCGAGTGGCGCGGCCCGCCCGAGTGGGCGGCGCCGGCCGGGCGGCTGGTGGCGCACGAGACGCGCAGGCTTTCCATCGCTGCCGAGAAGCAGCTCTACGTGATCGACGTCGAATCGCGGCTGCGCGCGACCGACTGGGACATCAGCCTCGGGCCGACGCGCCATGCCTACTTCAACGTCCGGGTCCACGACGGCATGACGGTCCGCTTCGGCGGAATCGTGCAGGACGACCGCGGGCAGACCGGCGGGCAGGCGATCAGCGGGACCGGCGCGCGCTGGGTGGATTTTTCCGGTCCGGTCGGCGGCGGGCACCGCGCCGGCGTCGCCGTGTTCCCCGATCCGCGCGATCACGACGACCTGTCGTGGTTCGTGGCCGACTGGGGCGTCGTCACCGTCGGCCCGTTCCGTGTCGTCCAGTGCGTCGTGCGCAAGGGGACCGACATGGTCGCGCGCTATCGGGTCCTGGTCCATGACGGCGACGCGCGGGACTGCGACGTCGCCGGCCGCTATCGGGAGTTTGCGTCGAAACGGGGTTCAGCATGATGCCAGGACTGCTGGCCGGAGTCGGCCTCACCCATCTGACGGTCTACGACGGGCGGCCCGGGCCGGACGGCGTCGTCGGCGGATGCGCCCATGTGCATGCGGTGACCGACGAGGCCTATTTCTGCATCGGCGGCCAGGGAGCGATCGACCTGCACGACCTGACCCGCGGATATCGGCAGGTGGCGTTGTCGCCCGGCGCCTACGTCCAGTTCACGCCCGGCACGCTGCATCGCAGCGTCAACCACGGCGGCCTGCAGCTCGTCTGCCTGATGGGCAACTCCGGTCTGGCCGAACGCGGCGACGCGCGCATCTATTTCGGGCCGGAGGCGGACCGGGATCCCGAGCTCTATCGCACGCTGCAGCGGTTGCCGGAGAAGGGGCTCGACGGCGCACTCGAACGACGCGATCGGGCAGCGGAAGGCCATGCGGCGTTGATGCGGCTGTGGGCCGACGACCGCGACGCCTATCGGCGCCGGCTGGCGGAGTTCATCAACCTGCATGCGGCGGCCATGTCGAAGATCAGGACCGACCTCGAATCGATCGTCCAGACCGGTCCGGCCGCCTGGCTCGACCGGGCCCAGGAGCGGCTCGAGCGGCTGCCTGCGTTGGCCGCGCTTGCCGAAGCGTCGCGCGGCGAAGCGCAGCGCGGCGAGCCCAGGCTGGGCATGTGCGGGTTGCTGCGCCCGGTTCATATCGAGGACGCGGTGTGAGGCCGGCATGAAGGCTGTTCTGCCCTACGATGCATCGCCGGCGGTTCGCGCCATCGTCGATTCGGTCGATCGCGCTGTGGTCGACATCGTTCGGCTCGACGAGGCCGATCAGGCCGGAATGGCCCGCGAACTGCCGTCGGCGGAAGTGCTGCTGCACGTGCTGGCGCCGGTGACCGCCGAGATCATGAAAGCCGCGCCGAGGCTTCGGCTGGTGCACAAGATCGGCATCGGCGTCGACGCGGTCGATCTCGCCCATGCCCAGGCGAGCGGGATCGCCGTGTGCAACATGCCCGGCACCAACACGGCGGCGGTGGCCGAACTCGCCCTCGGCCTGATGCTGGCCTGCCTGCGGCGGATCGTGCCGATCGCCAACGACCTGCGCGCCGGCCGTGGCTGGCCCGCTCGTCCCGAGCTTCTCGACGGCGCCGGCGAGATCGGCCAACGCTGCGTCGGGCTGGTCGGCTACGGGGCGGTGGCCCGCCGATTGGCGGGGGTGTTGCGGGCGCTGGGGTCCGAGGTGATCGCCTGCGATCCCTTCGTCACCGCGGCGGACGTCGAACTGGTCGGGCTCGACGGGCTGCTGGCGCGCGCCGACGTGGTGTCGCTGCACGTGCCGCTGACGGCGCAGACGCGGCGGCTGCTCGATCGCGACCGCATCGGTCGCATGAAGCGCGGGGCCGTCGTGGTCAACACGGCGCGCGGCGCGCTGATCGACGAGGCGGCCCTGGCCGAGGCGTTGGCGTGCGGGCACGTCGCCGCCGCCGGCCTCGACGTCTTCGCCGACGAACCGCCCCGCGTCGATCACCCGCTGATCGCCTCCGACCGCGTCGTCGCCTTGCCGCACGTCGCCTGGCTGAGCGACGGCACCTGGCGGCGCAGCGTCGGCGTCATCGTCGAGAACTGCCGTCGGCTCGCCGCCGGCGAGCCGCTGCTGCATCGCGTGGTGTGAGGCGGCATTGACGTCGATGCGGCCGGCGTGATCTGTTCGCGATCGAGACGGCTTTCTGGAGACTGACATCATGCGCTTCATTCGCTACGCCGACGGTTCGGTTCGCTACGGAATCCTGGAGCGGAACGGCGAGATCCGTCCGCTGGTGGGAACGCCGTTCGACGGCGCCGAGACCGCGGGGCCGTCGATCCATCTCGACAAGGTCCGCCTGCTCGCGCCGGTGGTACCGCGCAACATCTACGGGGTCGGCCTGAACTACGTCAAACACGCCCAGGAAATGAAGCTCGACCTGCCCGCCGTGCCGATGCTGTTCATGAAGCCGACCTCGGCGGTGGTCGGGCCCGATGCGCCGATCCTCTATCCGTCGTGGAAGGCGCAGAAGACCGTCCACTTCGAAGCCGAGGTCGCGGTGGTGATCGGCAAGCCGGCGCGCGGCGTGAGCGAGGCGAAAGCCCTCGATCACGTGCTCGGATACACTTGCGGCAACGACGTCAGCGAACGGGTGATCCAGGGCGCGGAAATGAAGCAGGGCAGCCTGCTGATCGGCAAGGCCTTCGACAGCTTCAACCCGCTCGGTCCGGCGATCGAGACGGCGCTCGATCCCGGCAACATCACCATCCTGGGGCGGGTGAACGGCGAGGTGCGCCAGAACAGCAACACCAACGATCTGGTCTATTCGATCCGCCAACTCGTGGCCTATCTCAGCGAGGCGATCACGCTGCTGCCCGGCGACGTCGTCATGACCGGCACCCCCTCGGGGGTCGGCCCGATCGTGCCCGGGGACGTGGTGGAGATCGAAATTCCGGAGGTCGGCGTGCTGCGCAACCCGGTGGTCGACGGCGGCGACGTCGGGAAATAGACACCGCCGGCACGGATGCGGTCGCGCGGGGCGGCTGCGCGCTCGCGCGCAATGATCCGGGCGCTCCGGTGCGTCGGTCGCCGGTGGGTTCGTTGACCCGCCAGCTCGCGCGTGCAATAAAGCCGCCTTCCGTCGCCCAGAATACGGCACCGCCGCTTCATGGCTCTTCCGTGCGAACTCCCTTTTGATCCTGCCGAGCCCGCGGGCCTGCGCGACTTTCTCCGCGCCATGCCGAAAGTCGAGATCCACTGCCACCTGCTGGGGACGGTGCGGAAACAGACTTTCGCCGAGCTCGCCGCCGCGGCCGGTGCGGCCTACCGGGCCGACGAAATCGAGGGCTTCTACACCCGGACCGAGCAGCCGAAGGGCATCCTCCACGTCCTGCGCGCCCTCGACGGGCAGCTCATCAGGACCGCGGACCATTTGCATCGCCTGGCCTATGAGTATCTCGCCGATGCCAGCCAGCACGGCATCCGGTACGCCGAGTTTTTCTGGAACCCGACCGGGACCGCGAAGCAGTCGCGTATTCCCTATCCGACGGCCGTCGACGCCATCGTGCGCGCCATTCACGACGCCCAGCACGACCACGGCGTCGTCGGCCGCCTGATCCCCTCGATCGACCGGGAGGCGAGCGCCGCCGAGGCCACCGAGATGGCCGAGTGGGTCGCGGCGCATCCGCGCGACGAGGTCATCGGATTCGGCATCGATTACCGCGAGAATGATCGCCCGCCGGAACTGTTCTGGAAGGCCTATCGCATCGCCCGCAAGGCCGGGCTGCGGCTGACCGCCCATGCGGGCGAGTTCGGCATGCCGTGGACCAACGTCGAAACCGCGATCGAGCTCATCGGCGTCGACCGCGTCGATCATGGCTACACGGTCCTCGACCATCCGGAATTCGCCCGCCGTTGCGGCGACGCCGGCATCGTGTTCACGGTGGTTCCCACCAATTCGTATTATTTGCGCACGCTGGCGCCGGAGCGATGGGCGCTCGATCATCCGATCCGGCGGATGCCGGCCGCCGGCATTCGGATTCATCCCAATTCCGACGATCCGACGCTGCACAACGTCACGGCGACCGACGCCTGGCACATGATGATCCGCCATTTCGGCTTCGGGGTGGCGGATCTGCGCGGCTTCATGCTGAACGGTCTCGACGGTGCGTGGCTTCCGGACGAGGTTCGCCGCCGCTGGCGGACGGAGTGGGCGGACGAAGTCGATCGCCTGGTCGACCGCCATCTCGGTTCCTCGGCCGCGGACCGACGCTGAGTCAAAGGGGTACGCCATGGGGCGGTTTCTGACGATCATGTGTCTGGCGGCGGCATGCGCGCTGCGGGCGCTGCCGGCCGTCGCCGACGAATGGCCGGCTCGGCCGGTGACGGTCATCGTTCCCTACGCGGCGGGCGGGAACGTGGACGTCGTCGCCCGGGTGGTGGTGAACGAGTTGAGCCGGCGGCTGGGCCAGCCGGTGGTCATCGAGAACGTCGCCGGCGCCGGCGGCATGGTCGGCACCGAACGGGCGGCGCGCGCCGAGCCGGACGGCTACACGTTGCTGATGTCGGTGGAAAGCACGATCCTGCTCGCCAATCTGGTGTCGCCGAACATCGTCCGTTACGACGGTCTGCGCGATTTCGTGCCGGTGGCGCTGATCGCGACGTCGCCGCTGGCGCTGGTCGGACGGCCGACCCTGCCGGCCAAGACGACGGCGGAGGTGCTCGAACTGGCGCGCCGGCAGCCGGGGAAATTGACCTACGGCACCTCGGGCACCGGCACCTCGCTGCATGTCGCCGGCGAGATGATATCGCAGAAGGGCGGCGTGTCGCTGGTCCACGTGCCGTATCGAGCCGGCGCGCAGGTTCCCACGGATTTGCAGGCCGGACACATCGATCTGGCGGTGTTGTCGCTCACCTCGGTCATCGAACTGGCGAAGGACGGCCGGATCAAGATGTTCGGCGTCACCGAGCCGCGACGATTTCCGTTGCTGCCCGAAACCCCGAGCCTCGCCGAGACGCCGAAGCTCGAGGAAGTCGGCATGACGGTCTGGCAGGGCCTGTTCGCGCCGCTCAAGACGCCGCCGGCGGTGATCGCGCGGCTGGAGCGCGAGATCACCGAGGTCCTGCGTCAGGACGCGTTGCGCGACAAGCTCGCCAGCCTCGGGGCCCGTCCGTCGAATCTGGTCGGCGCCGGTATGGCGCAGTTCCTGCGGGACGAGCGGGAAAAGTTCGCGGCGGTCGTCAAGGCCGGCAACATCCGCGCCGAATGATCCGAAACCCGGTCGATCCATTGGCTGGATCGGCCGGGTTTCGTCAAGCCGGTGTGGCGCCGGAACGAGGTTGCCATCCCGTGGTCCCGAGGCGATCCAAACAGGTGGTGGGCGAGATCCGGGCCGCCGTCACGTGCTCGGCGCGCGAGCGGCCGGATCAGCCGAGGATGCGGGTTTCTTTCTGATCGATGACCGGTACTCCCACAGCCTTGAGCAGCCGGTAGAGCGTATCGATCTCCTGCTGCTTCGGCATCGGCATCGGCGCCCGCATGAACGGCAGCGGGATGAGCCCTGCGAGCCAGGCCGCGGTCTTGTAACGGATGTGCAGGCGTCCCATGTCGGCGACGTAGTCGTGCAACTGCGACAGGCCGCCGTCCCAGACCGCGCGCGCTCCGTCGATGTCCTTCCGGTCCCAGGCTTCGAGATGATCGAGCATCGGTTCGAGGGCGAAATTCCAGAAACCCGACAGTGTCCCGTCGAACATGCCGGTCGCCTTGTATTCGTGGAAGCGCGATGCGAGAGCGCCCATGACGGCGACATGGTGATCGAGACCGCGCAGTCCCTTGGCGATCAGGCGGAAGCCGTCGTACATGTAGGTCATCTTCCAGCCGACGACGTTCTTGACCTCCCGGCAAATACGCAGCGTCGCCTCGAGCGGCAGGCCCGGATAGAATGGCGGCTTGGCGCCGCCGACCGGATGGGTGACGATCGGCAGGTCTACGGCGCGGTCCTGGGCGATGATCTGGTCGAGCCAGATTTCCGGATAGCCGTCGGCATCCCAGCACGACGTGACATCCTGGGCGCCGCCGGGCGGCGTGACGAAGATGCCGTCGACGCCGAGCGCCTTGCAGTCCTTGGCGGTTTCCACCGTCTCATCGGTCGTCATCGCCCAGGTGCCGGCGATCACCGGCATCTTGCCGTTGACTTCCTCCATGGCGATTTCGAGCACGCGACGCTTCTCGGCCCGGCTGAGATAGAAGATCTCGCCGGCTTCCGGATTGATGCACAGGCCGCCGCCCATGCGAACGAAGCGCTGGTTCTTGAGGAAATGCTGCAGAAAGCGGCGATACGCCGCCTCGTCGATCCTGAAGTCGCGGTCATAGGGCAGCAGGACGGCGACGTAGAGGTGATCTCCGACGGTGCTCATGGCGGTGCGGTCTCCTGTTCGGTGTCTCTGGCGATCGTTCGACGGTATCCGCGCGCCGCTCGCCAGGGCGGTCCGGGGATTGCGATCCGGTGCGCGCCGCGCTCGTCACGGCGAGATTTCCTCCAGGACACGACCCTTGGTCTCGACCGCGAAGATCGCGGTGACCACCGCGGCGACCGCCGAAACCAGCCCGAAGGCGAGGAACACGTTGTCGAGACCGCTGCCGACCATCGTGCCGACCACGGTCGGGCCGATCATCGATGCGATGCGCAGCCACGCGGTCGCCGCCCCGGCTCCCATCGCGCGGGCGCGGGTCGGATAGAGCTCCGGGGTGTAGAGATAGAGCCCGATCGACAGGACCGACGAGCAGAAGAACGCGGCGCTGACGAACACCAGCACGCGCAGCGGGCTGGTGGCGCCGAACAACCACAGGGTGCCCAACGAAACCGCGATGCCGGCGAACGCCAGCGCGAACCACGGGCGGCGCCCGATGTAGTCGATCGTCAGGGCGCAGGTGAGGGTGCCGAAAAAACCGACGATCTGGGTGATCAGCCCGTATTGCAGCGCCTGCTCGAGCGGCAGATGGAAGACGCTGCGGTAGAGCGTCGGCAGCCACACGGTGAGACCGTAGGTGACCAGGTAGGCGGCAAACCACATGAGCCACACCACCACCGTACGTCGCAGGTAGGACGGGCCGAACAGGTCGGACCACGAGGCGGGTTTGTCGTGGGCGACCACGGCTCGCTCGCTCGGCGGAAGCGGCTTG
>JAVBUK010000151.1:0-3406 GCA_031555345.1 Xanthobacteraceae bacterium
CGATGACGACGATCTGGTGGTGTTGACCGGCGATCCGATGTTCGCCGGCTACGACACCACGGGGGAGCGCGTGCCGATCGCGGACGCGACGCTGCTTGCTCCGTCGATCCCGCGCTCGAAGGTCGTGGGCGTCGGCAAGAACTATCGCGATCACGCCCAGGAGTTCGCTCGCAGCGGACTGGATCAATCCGGCGACAAGCAGGAAATCCCGGCGGATCCGGTCGTGTTCACCAAGGCACCGTCGGCCCTCGCCGACCCGGGCCAGCCGATTCCGGCCTCGGCCGATCCGACCCGCTCGGTCGACTACGAAGGCGAGCTGGGAGTCGTCATCGGCCGCACCTGCAAGAACGTGAAGGCGGTCGACGCCTTCGACTACGTGTTCGGCTATACGGTGATCAACGACGTCACCTCGCGCATCATCCAGCAGCGCCACAAGCAATGGTTCCTGGGCAAGAGCCTCGACGGGTTCTGTCCAGCCGGCCCCTGGCTGGTGACGCGCGACCAGATGGGCGCGCTGGGCGACCAGGAGATCGCGACTTACGTCAACGACGAGCGCCGACAGTGCGCGTACTTGCGTGACATGATCTTCGACGTCGGGGCGACGATCGAGGCGATCAGCCGGTGCGTCACCCTCGAACCCGGCGACCTGATCGCCACCGGAACGCCGGCCGGGGTGGGGATCGGGTTCATGCCGCCGCGCTATCTCGTTCCGGGCGATGTCGTGCGGGTGTCGATCGAAGGCATCGGCGAACTGGTCAATCCGGTCATTTAGGCCCCGCCAGCACCGGGTCTCGGCGTGCCCGCGGTGCCGGTCGCCTCACATCACTCCCGGGAATGCGCCGCCGTCGATCAGCAGGCTCTGGCCGGTGATGTAGCCGGCATGGGCCGAGCACAGGAATGCGCACGCCGCGCCGAATTCGTCGGGTTGGCCGAGCCGCCGTGCCGGAATCGTACCGATCCGCTCGGCGCGGGCCTGGTCGGCGGTGATCCCCTGTTTCTTGGCGTTGGCGTCGAGGTTTTGGGTCAGTCGGTCGGTATTGAAGGCGCCGGGCAGCAGAAAGTTGATGGTGACGTTCGACGCCGCGACCGACCGGGCGACGCCGGCCATGAAGGCGGTCAGGCCGGCGCGCGCGCCCGACGACAGGTCGAGCCCGGCGAGCGGCATTTTCACCGATCCCGAGGTGATGTTGACGATCCGCCCGAATTTGCGGGCGGTCATCGGGCCGATCACCTTCTGGGTCAGTTCAATCGCCGAGATCATGTTGGCGATCACGCCGTCGATCATCTTGGCGCGGTCGAGGTCGCGGAAATCACGGAAGGGCGGGCCGGCCGCGTTGTTGACCAGGATGTCCGGCTCCGGACAGGCGGTGAACAAGGCGGTCTGACCCTCGGGCCGGGAGACGTCGGCGGCCACCGCGACGACCTTGGCGCCGGTGGCCTGCCGGATCTCGGCCGCTGCCGCCTCCAGGCGGTCGCGATCGCGTCCGTTGAGCACGATTTCGCAGCCGGCTTCGGCGAGCCTGGTGGCACAGGAGCGCCCGAGCCCCCGGCTCGAGCCGCAGATGATGGCCTTGCGGCCGGCGATGCCGAGATCCATGGCAGCAATCTCCGTAGCGGGTGGCGTGCGACAAGGGTTCGGTTTGGCGGCAGGCGGGCACGAAGTCAATCGCCGCGGCAGGCGTGTCGGCGGGGGGCCGTCGCTGCGCCATTATGAGAGCTCGCCGCAAAGGTGATCGGAACGTCAAATCCTCCACACGAGTGATCGTCAGTCCGGCCGGTTGTTGTATTCCGGTGTGGTGTAGTGCCTCGATGTGCAGAGCGGCGCGGCACTGATCGGCTTGCGCGGACGCGGGTGCGGAGGATACGCTCGCGCATGAACACCGATCTCTCATCCGCAAGCGTGCCGACCGCCGCCGACGTCGATGCCGCAGCGCGTCGTATCGCCGGGGTTGCGGTGCGCACCCCCCTGATCGCCTCGCCGATGCTCGACCGGTTCATCGGCGGGCGCGTGTTCCTGAAGGCGGAGACGCTGCAGCGCACCGGCTCGTTCAAATTCCGCGGCGCCTACAACAAAATCTCCGCCATTCCGCCGGATCGCCGTTCCGGCGGGGTGGTCGCCTATTCGTCCGGCAATCACGCCCAGGGGGTCGCGGCCGCGGCGAAGCTTTTGGGCCTGCCGGCGGTCATCGTCATGCCGTCGGACGCCCCGCGGCTCAAGCGCGAGCGGACCGCGCAGCTCGGCGCCGAAGTGGTGCTGTATGATCGCGAACGCGAGGACCGCGAGGCGATCGGCCAGCGGATTGCGGCGGAGCGCGGGGCGGTGCTGGTGCCGCCCTATGACGATCCGTTGGTGATCGCCGGGCAGGGGACGGCGGGGCGCGAGATCGTCGAGGATCTGGCGGCGCTCGGGCTGGCGCCCGACGTCGTGGTGGTGAACGCGTCGGGAGGCGGCCTGACCGCCGGCATCGCCCTCGCGGTCAAGGCGCGGGCGCCGGCCGCGCAGATCTACACCGCCGAGCCGTCCGGGTTCGACGATCATGCCCGCTCGTTCGCGAGCGGCCGGCGCGAAAGCAACGCGTCGAGCGCCGGCTCGATCTGCGACGCGCTGATGGCGACGTCGCCGGGAAAAATCACCTTCGAGATCAACCGCTCGCTGGTGGGGCAGGGCGTGGTCGCGACCGACACGGAAGTGGCGCGCGCGGTCGCGTTTGCGTTCCGCGAACTCAAGCTGGTGGTCGAACCCGGCGGTGCCGTCGGGCTGGCGGCGCTGCTCGAACGTCGCATCGACGCGCGGGATCGCGTCGCGGTCGTGGTGCTGTCGGGCGGAAACGTCGATCCGGACCTGTTCGCCCGGCTGGTCGCTTGACGAGAGGTGGTGCAAAACCCGGCTGATCCGCTTTTCGGATCGGTCGGTTTCCACTTGAGTCCGGACCCCTGGCTTGATCTCGGTGCTCAAGCGATGCGTCCACCCGCCGATCACGATCCGGCGGGGGGCGTATCAGCTGAACAGCGCGATTTTTTCTTCCACGCTGAGTGCGGCGACCGCAGCCAGCACGTCGTCCATGTCGACCGGCGCCTCGACGCGGGACGGACGTGGTGAGCCCCCGTTCACGGGGGCCGGGACAAATGCCGGGGCGGGGGCCGGTTGTTCGGTGACCGCTTCTGCCGGCGCGGGCACAGGCGGTGGAGCGAGCAATGGCATCGGCAGCACGACCGGGCTTTCGACCGTCACCGCCGCCAGCACCAGCGGCCCTTCGATCACTGTCGCCTCCGCCAGCGGCGGCGAGCGGACGAACGCATCGGATCCACCGGCGGGGCTGGTGTCCGCCACCTGGAGCGGTTGGTCCGCGGCCAGGGTCGCCGCCATAGGAGGCGCGGACGCGAGCACGACTTTCGTCGGGGCCGG
>JAVBUK010000064.1:0-3377 GCA_031555345.1 Xanthobacteraceae bacterium
ATCAGTTTGAGGCGCAGCCAGACGGTGCGCTCCTCGGCCGGCTGGCCCGGATTGGCGCGACGTGGCGCGCGGTTGGTCGAGCTCTTGAAATGCAGGTTGCCGAACCCGCCGTTGCCGCCCTTGGCCAGGACCGTGCGCTGACCGACTGCGGTCAGGTCGGCGATCAGGGTCTCGCCGTCCTCGTCGAACACCTGGGTGCCGACCGGCACCCTGAGGACCACGTCGGCGCCCTTGGCGCCGGTGCGCTGGGAGCCCATGCCGTGGCCGCCGGTCCTGGCGCGAAAATGCTGCTGGTAGCGATAGTCGATCAGGGTGTTGAGGCCGTCGACGCATTCGGCGACGACGTCGCCGCCACGGCCGCCGTCACCGCCGTCGGGGCCGCCGAACTCGATGAACTTTTCCCGGCGGAACGACACGCATCCGGCGCCGCCCGCGCCGGAGGTGATGTAGATCTTGGCCTGATCGAGGAATTTCATGTCCGACTAACCAAGCAGAGATTCCATGGTTGACCAACAGATCGCGGTTTCGTTCGGCGTTCCAGGCGGTGACGGGGAGGTCGATGCGAGACGGAATCACGGGCGGCAATCGTTGGCCAGTTCATTCGAACCTGCTTAGAGCCAATCGGGCGGCGAAACAAGTTGCAGGCGCGTCGCCGACGGCCGCGAGCAGGTGGCGGTCAACTGCGGCAACTGGGGCGAGGCGGAGGATGGCGATGCGAAGCGGGTGGCGCGTTTTCAAGCTGGCCCGCCGCCCTGTGGCGGTCGACTGCCGATCCGCCTCAGGTCGGTGCCGTCGTCGTCTGGACCGTTGTCAGCTGCGGCGCTTCGTTGGCTGACGAACTCGTTCTTGCCGGCACATGGCGGGATCACATGGCGGAATTTCAACCCCTCCGGTCTCGACTCAGCTGCGGCGGCCACCGTGGTCCTGATGGTCATTGTCGTCGGCGTCATTCGATCGGCCGATCGGCAAGGCCGGCATCGAAATCGCGGTTCGCATCGAGCGGGGTGCCGCCGGAACGTCGAGCGGATGCGACCGGTTCTGACATCCTGTGCCGGTAGCCCGTTTGCGAGGCTTGTCGACCGACCGGAACCGAGCGTCGTTTGGACATCAAGCGCCCGACAGACTGGTCGGTTCGGTTGTCTGCGCCCATGGCTCGGATCGAATCGCGGCGGTCGGCTCGCATCGCGTGAACACTGCACACAAATGGGGGCTTTCATGTCAACGTGCATCTACTGCGGCAGCACCAGCTTCGGGGCCTGTTCGCGCAGCCCGAACAAGAAGCATCAACACAATACGGACGGAATGCATTGCGAGTATTGCGGCAGCATGAGCTATGGCGCGTGCTCGTACAATCCCGAAAAAAAGCATCGTCACGGATCCGGAAACGGCTGTCGATATTGTGGCAGCAAGAGCTTCGGATCGTGTTCGTACAGTCCGACGAAGACGCACGAGCATTGACCGTACTCTTGGTTTTGTTCATTCGACCCTGTCCGATCCGCCGAAGCGGCGGCGAGGCCTCGCAGGGCCGGGCGAACATCAATTCGAGGTCGGGTGGCCGTCTGCAAGGGCGGCCGCTTCACGGGAGCCCGTTCCCGCTTTCTTGAGGACATCGAGACAGCCGACAAGCGCGGGCGGTCGTTCGTGGCGGCGATCAGGCAATTCAATACCGCTCGTCGATGGATTCGTCGCAAACCGCCGGTCGGTGGTTTCGCCGTTCCGCGGCGCCCGGCAACCATGAGAAACGCGGATTAACTTCTTTTTGTGGAGACGCATGCATACTTCGCCATGCCGCAAACACTCATTACGGGCGCCACCTCATGACTTTTCCTCTCGCCAACCACGCTCAAGCCGTCAGCAAGCCGGATTCGATGGAACGGGTCCGCGAACTGCTGTTGGGCACCCAGATGAGGGATACGGAAAACCGCTTCCTGCGCTTGGAAGAACGATTTCAGCACGATATCGCCGATCTCAGGGAATCCATCAAGAATCGTATCGAGTCGCTCGAGAGCTTCATGAAGAGTGAATCCGCCTCCTTTCTGCATCGCTTGCGCGAGGAGCAGGAGGAGCGGAGCGCCGCCCTCAAGAGCGAGGAGCGCGAAAGGATGGATGCTCTCAAGACCGAGAAGAACGAACGCCAGGAAGCATTGAGGAACGAGCAGCGCGAACGCGGCGAGGCCCTTTCCCAGGTGATGCGCGATCTGACCTCGCTGGAGCAGGAACAGGAGCGCAAACTCAAGGCCCTGTCCGGAACGCTGGACGCCGCCGAGCGGGAACTGCGGCAGCTCCTGCAGTCGGAAAGCACCAGGCTTTCGGACAAAGTCGAGCAGAAGTACAAAGACGCGCTGAACGTCCTGACCAATACCGCCGCTCAGATGCGCCATGACATGGCGACCCGCTCCCAGGTTTCCGGTCTGTTGACCGAGATGGCGGTGAAGCTGAGCGGCCAGTGGGCCGACACCGCGCCTGCCGTCGTCGCCTCGGAAACGGGGGCGGAGGATTCCAGCCGGCAATACGCCGAGTCGGCCGCTTGACGCGCGCTCCGTTCGCTCCGGAGGACAACGTAGTGGATATCCTCGATCCCATCCCTACGTCGGCGGACGCAACCGGCGAGCGATCGCCGGTCGCCGATTCCTCGATGGCGAACGAGGAGCGTGCCGGCTCCGCGACCACACCGGCAGCGCCGGTTTTCCTCCCGGAGTGCGAGGCGCCGTCGATCGCTCCCGGCCTGTGGGGCGATCTTCCCGCGGTTCCCGACGACACCGAGCTGGACAGGCTGCGCCAACTGCTGTTCCGGCGCGAACTGGTCATTCTTCAGCGGCTGAAAGACAGTCTCGACGACCCGCGCCAGAACGCCAAGCGGGTCAGCGAGGTGGTTGCCGAGGCGCTGCTCCTGCGAGGTGACGACAACCGTCTGAATGCCGCGCTGGAGCCCGCGGTGAATTCCATTCTCAAATCCTCGCTCAACCGGCATCAGTCCGATTTTGTCGGTGTTCTCTTTCCCCTCATGGGGCCGTCCATTCGCAAGTCCATCGCCGAAACCTTCCGGTCGATGTTGGAGGGCTTCAGCAAGAGCCTGGAGATGTCTTTTTCCTGGCAGGGCCTGCGCTGGAGGATGGAGGCCCTGCGCACCGGCAGGCCGTTCAGTGAAATCGTGCTGTTGCACACCCTGGCCTATCGGGTGGAACAGCTTTTTTTCGTTCACCGCGAGACCGGGCTGGTCCTGTCGCACCTGGCCAACGAAGTGGCGGGAGCGCAAGACGCCGACATGGTGTCGGGCATGCTGACGGCGATCCAGGATTTCGTCAGCGACTGCTTCGCCAGCGGCGCCGAAGGCGAACTGGAATCGCTGCGGTTGGGCGACTTCACGATCTTCATCG
>JAVBUK010000283.1:0-4878 GCA_031555345.1 Xanthobacteraceae bacterium
TCGGCCACCTCGGCGGCGCCGCGGTCGCCGCCGCGGCGCTCGCTCACATCGTCCTGTTCGGGACGTTCGTGCTGGGGATCGGGCCGGTGTCGGCGGTGGCGCCGCTGGCCGCGCAGGCGTTCGGCGCCCGCGACCCGCGGCTGGTGCGACGGGTGTTGCGGGTCGGGCTGTGGGCCGCGGTCCTCGCCGGCATCCCGCTGACCATGCTTCAGCTTTACGGCGAGACCCTGCTGGTCCTGGCGGGACAGAACCACCAAACCGCAGCGCTGGCCGGACGCTATCTCGACGGCCTGGCCTGGCTCCTGATACCGGCCTGGTGTTTTGTCGCCCTGCGCAACTTCATGGGCGCGGTCAACCGCCCGGAACCGGCCTTGTGGATCACCCTCGCGGCCATTCCGGCCAACGGGGTTTTGGCCTTTGTGCTGATCAACGGCGCCTTCGGTGTGCCGCGGCTCGACATTCTCGGCGCCGGCTTGGCCACCGCAATGGTCAACCTGGGCATGTGCGGTGCGGCCGTTTGGGTTTGTTACGCACGTCCGCCGTTCCGCAAGTTCCAGGTGCTGGGTCGATTCTGGCGTTTCGACACCACGTTGATGGCCAGTTTGTTGCGGCTCGGCCTGCCGATATCAGGCGCAGCCACACTGGAATACGGCCTGTTTGCTGCCGCCGCCCTGCTGATGGGGTGGCTGGGCACGGTCGAGCTGGCGGCGCACCAGGTCGCCATGCAAATGGCGTCGGTGGTCTGGATGGTGCCGTTCGGCATCTCGATCGCGGCGACGGTGCGGGTCGGCCACGCGGTCGGGCGGGATGATGCGGATGGAGCGCGGCGGGCCGGCTTTGTCGCCATTCTGCTCGGCGCCACTTTCATGGCGACCATGGCGCTGTCGGTCGCCGGCATGGGGACGTGGATCCCGCGCCTGTTTCTGGGCGATGCGGACCAGGACGCCGCCCGGTTGGCCACGTCGCTGCTGATGGTGGCTGCCAGCTTCTTCATCGCCGACGGCATTCAGACCATCGCCGCCGGCGCCCTGCGCGGACGCAACGACACCCGTGTGCCGCTGCTGTTCTCGGCCCTCGGCTTCTGGGGCGTCGGCTTTCCCTGCAGCTGGGGCTTGGCGTTTCCCCTCGGGTTCGGCGCCCGGGGCATCTGGATCGGGCTGTCGCTCGGCATCGGCGTCTACGCCTGCCTGCTGGTGTGGCGCTTCCACACCCTGCCCTGGCGGCGGCGGGCGACGACTTTCGCGTGAGCCGCGCGAGACCGCCGAGCAAACCTTTGACGGCCCGGCCGTCGGCGGGCTTTACGATCTCGGCGGCACAGGCTATCGCGCCTGCATGAGCGAACATCTCACCGTCGTCCATGTCGGCCATCGCGGCGACGGCGTCGCCGATACGCCGACCGGCACCGTCTACATCCCGGGCACGCTGCCGGGCGAGACCGTCGAGGTCGGGCCGGCGCCGGGCCATCCCGACCGCCGCCGGCTGCTGCGGATCACCGAACCGAGCGCCGAGCGCATCGAACCGACTTGTCGCCACTTCGGCGTCTGCGGCGGCTGCGCGGTGCAGCACTGGGCGGCGCCGGCCTACCGCGCCTGGAAGCGCGACCTCGTCGTCACGGCGTTGCGCAATGCCGGAATCGCCTCGCAGGTCGACGACATCGTCGACGCGCACGGCGAAGGCCGCCGGCGCGCCACCTTCCACGCCCGGTGCGGCGCCCAACCGGGGACCAGCGCGGGGACCGACACCGGGCTCACCGTGGGGTTTGCGGCGCGGCTCAGTCATCACATCGTCCCGATCGACCGCTGCCCGATCCTGGCGCCGGGACTCGACGGCGCGCTCGCGGCCGCCCGGGCCATCGCCGAGGCGTTGCAGCGCCAGGGCAAACCGCTCGACATCCAGACGACCGCGACCGAAGGCGGGCTCGACGTCGACATGCGCGGATCGGGTCCGCTGTCGCCGCAGCAGTCGGTCGCATTGGCGCGGCTGGCCGAGACGCACCGGCTCGCCCGCCTGACCCGGCACGGCGAGATCGTGGCGCGGCGCACGGCGCCGGTCGTCGAGATGGGACGCGCCGCGGTGACGCTGCCGCCCGGCGTCTTCCTGCAGGCGACGACCGCGGGCGAAGCCGCCCTGGCGCGGCTGGTCGACGCCCATGCGGGCCGGGCCAGGCGGGCGGCCGATCTGTTCTGCGGGGTCGGACCCTTCGCGCTGCGGCTCGCCGAGCGCATGCAGGTCACCGCCGCCGACAGCGACGAAGCGTCGATCCGCGCCCTCGGACAGGCGTTCGGGTCGACGCCGGGGCTCAAGCCGATCACCGTCGAACGCCGCGACCTGTTTCGCCGGCCGCTGATCGCGCAGGAGCTGGCGCGCATCGAAGTGGCCGTCTTCGACCCGCCGCGTCAGGGCGCGGAAGCGCAGGCGCGGGCGCTGGCGGCGAGCCGGGTGCCGGTGGTCGTCGCCGTCTCGTGCAACGCAGCGACGTTCGCGCGCGACGCCCGCATCCTGGTCGACGGCGGCTATCGATTGACCGCGGTCACCCCGGTCGATCAATTCCGCTATTCCGCCCACGTCGAAATCGTCGCCCGCTTCGCGCGCTGAGACGCCTGGTGTGGTGGATTTGCCGTTCCGATGAAGAGCTCGCCGAGAGAGGGATCGGAACGCCAAATCCACCACGCTAAACGGGCGACTTACCCTGTGCGGGAAAAGAAAGAACATCAATAGCGTCTTTTCCCACCAAGCCTTGCTCGACGCCCTTCATGACCACGAACGGCTGCATGATCGGCTCACTGAACCTGAACTGATATGCGCGCTCCTTGCCTCTACGCGTGAGAACATTGGCGCGCTCGGGCGTGATGAATTTCTTGAGATGCTGCTGGAACGCCGCAATCTCCACGTTTCGCCCCAACATGGCGCTCAGGGGCTTGCATACGGCGAGCGGAGTGAACATGCCCCTTTCATTCGACTCCGCCAAGGCACAAGCGAGCAGAACCTGCCTGTAGAGACTGTCGCCCCGATTGGAATGGGTTGCCTTGGCGTAGGCGTCCTGAACCGACTCCTGCGATTTTTCCAATACTCGCTTTATTGCGGCATCGACATCGCTGTCGGTTATCGTCGACGACCGGCGGTCGCATGCGCTTTGCGTCGCATACAAGCCGAGTGCATGCACATAGGACGGGAGGCCCCGCGACAGCTCGACGATCTTCCGCGACGCATCATCATGCATTTTCATGCCGAGGCGAGGAACAATCTTGTCCAGGATTTGTCGGCTTTCCGAACTGGTCATGCGTGGCATGAAAATCTGTTCGAGCACACGATTGACGGATGGATGCTCGCCGATCAGCTCGTTCACACGGTCTGCCACTCCCACCAGTATCACCGTTGCATTCACGCTGTAGTCCGAGAGCGACTTGATCGTATTCGCCATCAATTCGTTGGCTTTCGGATCCCCGATCTTGTCGTATTCGTCGAGAATAATGATCGGAATGTCATTGGGGTTGAATGCGCGTTCGAGCTCGCGGCGGACGTCATCCGGCAGAATTTCTCTGTCGTAAAATTGCGAAAGGGGGGCGCGGATGGCCTCCCCGTTCCTCGACGCCTCTGCCTGAATATCCTTGAACACCTTCAACCAGAGCGATGAAAAGGTATCGCTCGGATCAGCCTGCTCCCGCACGGTACGGATGTGCCGCAAGGTCTTTGGAAAAAATGATCCGAAGAGCTTTGCGAGAGACGTTTTCCCCACGCCGCGCTCACCGAACAAGATGGCATGCTTGCCCCGCTCCGTCGCGGTTTCCAGCATTTTTCGTATTTGTGTGGCTCGGCCGGCGAAGAGATCGCTTTCACTCAACGGGGTAGACGGGGTGAAAAGCTGTGACGCCTCGAACGAGCGGGCGTGCCAAACCTCCGGATCATCGGTGTCCGACTTCTTTGCCATGCCTACTTGATATAGTAGGCAGGCTACTTAATCAAGTATGCGGTGGACTGTACGAACTCGCCGGCGAGCCAAGCGTTGCAATTCATAATGAATTGATGAACAAGACGCCCCCCCTGGGCGCTCGACGCTATCGCTCGATCGCCTCGCTCGCCACGATTTCGATGCCGAACCCCGCCAGGCCGACATAGTGGTGGTCGACCGCACTGAGCAGGCGGATCGACGATATGCCCAGGTCCCTGAGGATCTGCGCGCCGAGGCCGACCTCGCGCCACTGGCGGGTGCGTTCCGCCTCCGACGGTGTGTCGCCGTTGTGCGGAATGGCCGACACCGGCACGCCGACCGAGCCGTCGCGCAGCAGCACCATCACGCCGCGGCCGTCCTCCTTGAAGCGTTGCAGCACGGCATGGATGGTCTTGTTGCCGCCGAACAGGTCGCGGATGACGTTGAGCCGGTGCAGGCGCGTGAGGACGTCGCGGCCGTCGCCGATCCGCCCATGCACCACCGCCATGTGGTGGACCTGATCAAACGGCGTCACATAGGCGTAGCCCCTGAGCGTGCCGATTTCGGTCTGCACCGTGAACTCGTCGATCCGCTCGACCAGCTTCTCGCGCGTACGGCGATAGGCGATCAGATCGGCGATCGACAGTTGCCTCAGCCCGTGCTCGTCCGCGAACGCCGCCACCGCCGGACCCCGCATCACGGTGCCGTCGTCGTTCATCAGTTCGGACAGCACGCCGACCAGCGGAAGCCCGGCGAGCCGGCACAAGTCGATGCAAGCCTCGGTATGCCCCGAGCGCATCAGCACCCCGCCTTCCTTGGCGACCAGCGGGAACACATGGCCCGGCCGGACGAAATCGCCGGCGCCGCTGTTGGGATTGGCGAGCGCCCGCACCGTGTTGGTGCGCTCCTCGGCAGAGATGCCGGTGGTCAGACCGTGCTTGCAGTCGACC
>JAVBUK010000077.1:0-9814 GCA_031555345.1 Xanthobacteraceae bacterium
CGGGCGATGTCGGCGGTGACGCGGGCCAGCGCCGCAAAGCGCAGGCCGTTGTCGGGCCAGTCGCGGCTGTCGGGCCCGGTGTAGGGGCCGCCGGGCCGCACGTACAGGTGCGGGGCGTCGAGCACGAACAGGTCCAGGGCCCCGACCGAGGCGGCCAGCACCCGCGCCGGGCCGCCGTACAGATCCGGCACCTGCAGCACGTCCTGCGCCTGCTTGAGGGCGTCGAGCACCCCCCGATATCCGGGCACGACCGTCCGGGTCGCGATCCGCTCGGCCCGCAACGCCGCGGGCAGGGCGGCGGCGACGTCGGCCAGCCCCCCGGTCTTGACCAGCGGATAGATCTCGGAGGCGGCCGCGAGCACGCGCATCGTCATAGCAGCTTGTCGATCATCGGGTGGGTGATCAGGCAGATGCCCGCCTCGGTGCGGTAGAAGCGGGCCGCGTCCTTCTCGGGCTCTTCGCCCACCACCAGGCCCTCGGGGATCCGTACGCCGCGGTCGACGACCACGTTCTTGAGCTGGGTGCCGCGGGCCACGTCGACATAGGGCAGGATGACGGCGTTCTCGATGCTGGCGTAGGAGTGCACGTGCACGCCGGTGAACAACAGCGAGCGCCGCAGGTTGGCGCCGGAAATGATGCACCCGCCCGAGACCAGCGAAATCACCGCCTCGCCGCGCCGGCCGCCCTCGTCATGCACGAACTTGGCGCACGGCGTGATTTCCGAATAGGTCCAGATCGGCCACGACCGGTCGTACAGGTCGAGGTCGGGGACCACGTCGGTGAGGTCGATATTGGCCGCCCAGTAGGCGTCGACCGTTCCCACGTCGCGCCAGTACGGACGGGCTTCGCTGCCGCTGCGGACGCAGGAGCGGCCGAAATGGTGCGCCACCGCGCGCCCGTGCTTGACCAGATAGGGGATCAGATCCTTGCCGAAGTCGTGGCTGGAGTTCGGGTCCTGGGCGTCGCGTTTCAGTTGGTCGAACAGGAAGGCCGTTTCGAACACGTAGATGCCCATGCTGGCGAGCGCCAGGTCGGGTTTGCCGGGCATCGCCGGCGGGTCGGCCGGCTTTTCCAGGAACGACTGGACGACGTCGTGCTCGTCCACGGCGATGACGCCGAAGGCGGACGCTTCGTGCCGCGGCACTTCGATGCACCCGATCGTGACGTCGGCGCCCTGATCGACGTGCTGGGTGAGCATGTGCTCGTAGTCCATCTTGTAGACGTGATCGCCGGCGAGCACGACGATGTACTTGGCGTTGTTGGTCTCCAGGATGTCGATGTTCTGGTAGACGGCGTCGGCCGTCCCGACGTACCACATGTCTTCCGAGACGCGCTGGCTGGCCGGCAGGATGTCGAAGCTCTCGTTGCGCTCCGGCCGGAAAAAGTTCCAACCCATCTGCATGTGGTGGATCAGGCTGTGGGCCTTGTACTGGGTGGCGACGGCGATGCGCCGAATGCCGGAATTCAGGGCGTTGGAGAGCACGAAGTCGATGATGCGCGACTTGCCCCCGAAATAGACCGCCGGCTTGGCGCGCCTGGCGGTCAGATCCATCAACCGGGAGCCGCGGCCACCCGCCAGTACGAAAGCCAGACTGCGACGGGCGAGGGGTTCTCTTGTCCTGAGCCGCATCGATATCTCCCTGGTCAGAGATTCGAACGTCGCCATATTAGCGCCACCCGCCCCCGACATATCAATCCCATTCGGTGTCACACCGTGTTTATTCGCACGCGCGGGCGCACCGCGTGCCGGAGACACGGCCTGACGCATCGGCGTCATCGTGGAATGGCGCATTGTCCGATGGCGCATTGTCCGATGGCGCGTTGTCGGATGGCGCGTTGTCGGAAAATGAAAAGCACTGCCGGTCCGGCAGCGGCCGGTCACCTTGGTCGGCGCACGTGTGGCGCAGACGCCCCACAACCAGACGCTTCGGCCTTCGATCGTGGCTTCCGCTTGTGGACGTCGATCGCATCGCCGCTCGGGCAGTCTGTCACACGTCCTCGGCCGGCGCCATCGTTTTGAGCGCCGCGATTCACGGATGGCGCGTCGCGCCAGCGACGCGCAGCCTGATCCGGCCGGTCCGAGCAACGGATCGACCGGACTTTGCGGCATGCGCCGGCAAGGCGATCGGCCCCACCTCGAGGATCGTATCCGGAAAAAATATACGTGATATTTTCCAAGCCGGCGGATTGGTGTCCTGACCTGTCGGGCTGCCTTCCATGGGCCCGGTATGCCGTAGGGTTTTTAGGGCGAAGTAAAGCTTCCGAGGCGATAACCGGGCGAAGCGTCGCGGCCGGTCCGGTATTTCGCCGCAGGGCGGATTTGCCGGAACGAAACCGACGCCGGGAAGTTCATGTGGGCTGGGGATCGACGGTGAGCACAATCGCGAGGAAAGGGGCCGGCTGCGGCGCCCGAAACACTTCCATGCACCTTTGTCATCTCCGTGTTCTCCTCGCGGCTTCCATCACCCTTACGGTCTTCGATGCACCTGCGTCGGCATCGTCTTGGCTGCCGCATGAACTCCCTTACGGCACGGACAGGTCGATTGGCGCGCCGAGACCCGATGGCATGTCGAGGTCTTCTGGCCCCGCGCGGCGGGCGGACCGGGCGGTGCCGCGGCGGCAACCGCAAAAGAAGCAAAAACCGCGCCAGACGGCCAGGCTTCCCGCCCCGGCGGTCAAGGGACCGCTGATCATCGCAATCTCGATTGCCAACCAGCGTCTGACCGTGTTCGACGACGGCAGGCCGATTGCGCAGGCGCCGGTTTCGACCGGCATGCCGGGCCATTCGACCCCGATGGGTGTGTTCAGCGTCAACGGAAAGGCGCGCTTTCATCGCTCGAACCTCTACGCCGGCGCCCCGATGCCGTTCATGCAACGCATCACCTGGTCGGGTGTGGCGCTGCACGCCGGCGTGCTGCCGGGTTATCCGGCGTCGCATGGCTGCATCCGCATGCCGTACGACTTCGCGGGAAAGTTGTACGAAATGACCAGGCTTGGGGCACGGGTGGTGATCACCCGCAATGAAGTGACCCCGGTCGAGATCGAGCACGCCCGGCGGGTGGCGCTCAAACAGATCGATGCGCCGCTTGCCCGCACCAGCGACCTGCGGCCGTCGATCGACCTGGTCGTCGCCGGCCGCAAGACCGCCGACGCTTCGATGGCCAATGGGGGCGCGTCCGACAACGCCAGACCAGGGCGTGATGGTGCCGAGGTGAACGGGAACGAGGCGGTGGCGTCTGACGCGGCTCCGGTGAGCCCCGCCATGCCCGGCGAGGTTGCGCCGGGCCAGGACGCGCCCAACCAAGCCATGCCCAACCAAGCCATGCCCAGTGTGCCCACGACACAAGCGCCTTCCGGCCAGCCCGCGTCCGATGCCGGCGCAGTCGGAGGTCCGGAAGCGGCGGTTGTGGCGGCCAAAGATCCGGCGACGGTGCCCGGCAGCCTGTCCGCAACGGCGGCGCTGCCCCTCGACAAGGTGTTCGTTCCGCCGGCCCGCCCGGCCCGGTCGCTGCGCACCGGACCGGTGTCCGTCTTCGTCAGCCGCGCGGAAGGCCGGCTGTATGTCCGCAAGGGCTTCGAACCGCTGTTCTCCGCCCCGGTCTCGATCGCCCGTCCCGACCAGCCGATCGGGACGCACGTTTTCACCGCGACCGAACCCGCCTCCGACGCGTCGCTGCGTTGGACGGCGGTGTCCCTGCAACCCGATGGAAACGGCAAAGCCGAGGCACGGGGGCGCCGCGATCCGACGCCAGCTGTCGTCCCGTCGTCCAGCGCCGCCGAGGCGCTCGACCGCATCGATCTGTCGCCCGCGTTGAACGGCCAGATTTCCTCCCTGCTGTCGGTCGGAGCCTCGCTCATCATCTCCGATCAGGGACTGGGGCGCGAAACCGGTCTGGAGACCGACTTCATCGTCGTGATGCCCACCGATCGGACCGGCCGGCCGCGCGGCAGTCGCAAGACCGTGCCGGCGCCGAGAAAAACCTCCCGAGGTGCCACGACGTTCTGGCAATAACGGCGATTTTCCCGTAAAAGCCGACTCGTCCCGATGCGGCCGTGTTCGGTCTGACACCCCCGTTTACCGCCGCCTTTGGTCCTTGCCGCGCCGTTCCGCGCGGATGGCGAGGCGTTGTCTTTGGCCGACGGGACATGGAGCAGGTCTCGCCGGAGCGGCATCGGTTCTTTCGAGACGATATGCTCATGCAACGGGACCGAGGGGGAAGGCCGATTCGCGCGGCTGCCTCGATTGGTGAGGTGGGCAATGCCGGTCGTCGTCGCGCTGTGGTGTGTGTCTCTTTTGTTCCTGGTCGCCATCGTGGCGGTCGCGGTCGGTCGCCGCCCCGGCGCGACCGGCGCCGTCTATGGCGCCGCGCTGGCGATTTCGTCGGCCGCACTGGCGGTCGCGCTGACCCATCTGCTCGGGCGGGCGGCGGCGGCCGAGGTCGTCCTGCCGGTCGGGCTGCCGGTGCTCGACGCGCACTTTCGCCTCGATGCCCTGTCGGCGTTCTTTCTCGCGGTCGTCAATCTCGGCGGCACGGTCACCAGCCGGGACGCGCTCGGCTACGGGCGCCACGAACCGGCGCCGTTGCGGGTGCTGCCGTTCTATCCGGCCTTTCTCGCCGCGATGAATCTGGTGGTGCTGGCCGACGACGCCTTCGCGTTTCTGTTGTCCTGGGAGTTCATGTCGCTGTCGTCCTGGGCGATCGTGCTGGCCAACCATCGTGACCCCGCCAACGCGCGCGCCGGCTACGTCTACCTGGTGATGGCCAGCTTCGGCACGCTCTGCCTGCTGCTGGCGTTCGGCCTGCTGGCCGGCCCCGGCGGCGGCTATGCGTTCTCCGCCATGCGCGGCGCCGAACACGGCCCGGCCATCCTCGGCGTGGCGATGGTGCTGGTCCTGATCGGTGCCGGATCGAAGGCGGGGATCGTGCCGTTGCACGTCTGGCTGCCGCTCGCCCATCCGGCGGCCCCGACCCAGGCCTCGGCTCTGCTGTCGGGCGTCATGACCAAGGTCGGGGTCTACGCGTTCATCCGCATCGTGTTCGACATCATCAAACATCCCGATCCGTGGTTCGGGCTGCTGGTGCTGGCGGTCGGCGGGATCACCGCCTTTGTCGGGGTGCTCTATGCCCTGATGCAGCACGACCTCAAGCGACTGCTCGCCTATCACACGGTCGAGAACATCGGCATCATCTTCATCGGGCTCGGGCTGGCGTTGGCGTTCCATGCCGACGGAATCGCCTGGGCCGCGGCGCTGGCGTTCACCGCCGCGCTGTTCCACGTCTTCAACCACTCGGTGTTCAAGAGCCTGCTGTTCTACGGCGCCGGCGCGGTGCTCAACGCCACCGGCCGGCGCGACATGGAGCACCTCGGCGGCCTGATCCACCGCATGCCGCACACCGCGGTCGCGTTCCTGATCGGGTGCATGGCCATTTCGGCGCTGCCGCCGCTCAACGGCTTCGTGTCGGAATGGCTGACCTTCCAGGCGATCCTGGTGAGCCCGCAGCTGCCGCAGTTGGGCCTGAAGCTGACGATCCCCGCGGTCGGCGCGATGCTGGCGCTGTCGGCGGCGCTCGCCGCGGCCTGCTTCGTCAAGGCGTTCGGTGTCACCTTCCTGGGCCGCCCGCGCTCCGACGACGCGCGGGGCGCCCACGAGACCGACCGGTTCTCGCTCGCCGCGATGTACGGATTGGCGGCGCTCTGCGTCCTGGCCGGCGTGTTGCCCGGCCTGGTCATCGACGCGCTGCGGCCGGTCGCGGAACAGATCGTCGGCGGCGTGATGCCGACCCAGGCGGTGGTGCCCTGGCTGTCGATCGTGCCGATCGAGAAGAGCCGCAGCTCGTACAACGGCCTGATCATCCTGGTGTTCATGATCTCGTCGGGCGGCTTGACGGCGCTGGCGATCCACCGCTTCGCCACCCGCGCCACCCGGCGCAGCGACATCTGGGACTGCGGGTTCCCGCTCGACGCGCCGCAGACCCAGTACACCAGCTCGAGCTTCGCCATGCCGATCCGCCGGGTGTTCGCCGCGCTGGTGTTCGGCGTCCACGAGCGGGTCGACATGCCGCGGCCGGGCGATCCGCGCGCCGGGCATTTTGCCGTCCGGGTGTTCGACCCGGCCTGGCGTTTCGGCTACGGGCCGCTGGCGCGCGCGGTCGGGGCGTTCGCCACCAGTCTCAACCGCGTGCAGTTCCTGACCATCGGGCGCTATCTGACCCTGGTGTTCTGCGCTCTCATCCTGCTGTTGGTGGTGGTGGCGGTATGGCGCTGATGTCCGACTTTCTCTACGAACTGGTTCCGCAGGGCGTGCAGATGTTCCTGGTGGTGCTGATCGCGCCGCTGGTGATGGGTGTCACCCGCAAGGCGCGCGCGCATCTGCTGCGGCGGGTCGGGCCGCCACTGCTGCAGCCCTACCGCGATCTGTGGAAGCTGATGCACAAGGAGGCGGTGCTCGCCCACAACGCCTCGTGGATCTATCGCGTCGCGCCGTGGTTCGTGTTCGCCGTCACCTGGGTGGCGGCTGCGCTGATCCCGACCTACGCCAGCCACCTGCTGTTCTCCTGGTCGGCCGACCTCATCGCCGTCGTCGCGCTGCTGGCGACCGCGCGGTTCGCGCTCGCGCTCGCCGGCATGGACGTCGGCACGGCGTTCGGCGGGCTGGGCGCCTCGCGCGAAATGCTGATCGGCTCGCTGGCCGAGCCGGCGATGCTGCTGATCGTCTTCACCGTCGCGCTGGTCGCCGGCACCACCCAGCTCTCGGTCATCGCCGCACAGTTCACCACCGGCCCGGTGGGGCTGCGGGTGTCGCTCGGTCTGGCGCTGTTCGCCATCGTCGCCGTCGGGATCGCCGAGAACGCCCGCATCCCGGTCGACAATCCGGCGACCCATCTCGAACTCACCATGGTGCACGAGGCCATGGTCCTGGAGTACTCGGGACGCCACCTGGCGATGATCGAGGCGGCCGCGCAGGTCAAACTGGTGCTGTACTTCTCGCTGATCGTCTGCCTGTTCGTGCCGTTCGGCATGGCCACCAGCGAGCGCGGCATCGGCGCCTTCGCGATCGGGCTGGTCGTCTATCTGGCGAAGGTCATGATCCTGGCCGCGCTGCTGCCGATCGGCGAAACCGCGGTCGCCAAGATGCGGGTGTTCCGCTATCCGATGTTTCTCGGCGGCGCGTTCGCGGCCGGCGCGCTCGCCGTGTTCCTGCTGTTCGTGTCGAGGGGGTTCTGATGTCGTCGCTGTCGTTCGACATCGCGCATCTGCTGGCCGGCAGCATGCTGGTGCTGAGCCTCATGCTGCTGTACCAGGACCGCATCACCGCCGTCATCAACGTGTTCGCGCTCCAGGCGATCGCGCTGTCGCTGTCGGTCGCCTGGCAGTCGATCGCGCAGAACGCGCCGCATCTGGTCATCACCGCCGCGGTCGCGCTGTTCGTCAAGGGTTTCATCATTCCCACCGCGCTGCACCGGATCGTCCGTCGGCTCGACATCCACCGCGAGGTCGAGCAGGCGCTCGGCGGCGGGGCGACGATGCTGACCGGGCTCGGCCTGATCGCGCTGTCGATCCTGCTGGTGCAGCCGGTCAAGGAGGGGGTGAGCATCCTGGCGCGCGAGGACCTGGCGTTCGCGCTCGCCGTCATCCTGCTGGGCCTGCTGATGATGATCACCCGGCAGAACGCCGTCACCCAGGTGGTCGGGTTCATGTCGTTGGAGAACGGGCTGATCCTCGCCGCCTCCGGCGCCAAGGGCATGCCGCTGGTGGTCGAGATCTCGGTCGCATTCTCGGTTCTGATCGCCTTCATCGTGTTCGGGGTGTTCATCTTCCGTATCCGTGAGCGCTTCGACACCGTCGACGTCGGCGCATTGGACCGCCTGCGCGGCGAAAAGAGGGACCGATGATGTTCGCACCGGTCGACGCCGTCCTGGTCATCCCGGCCGTGGCGATACCGCTGCTGGCGCTGATGCCCGGCTACCGCAGCGCGGCGCTGGTCAACGTCGCGGCCTCGGGGCTGACCTTCGCGGCGGGGGTGATGCTGCTGGCGGTGCCGCCGGTGCGCAGCGACCTGATCATCGTCGACGACTTCAACATCTTCCTGGTCGTGCTCACGACCTTCGTCGGGTTCACCACCAGCATCTTCAGCGCGACCTACATCGCTCACGAGATCGAGATCGGCAAGCTCACGCCGCTGTTCCTGCGGTTCTACCACGCGATGTATCAGGCGATGATCGGTGCGATGAACGTCGCATTGCTCGCCAACAACATCGGGCTGATGTGGGTCGGCGTCGAGGTGGCGACGCTGACCACCGTGATGATGGTCGGGATCTACCGGACTCCCGAGGCGATCGAGGCGGCGTGGAAGTACTTCATCCTGGGGAGCGTCGGCATCGGCCTGGCTTTCTTCGGCACCATCCTGGTCTACTTCGTCGCCCAGGAGGTGGTCGGCGAGGGGCTCCCGGCGATGAGCTGGGACCTCCTGGTCAAGGCCGCCCCGCGGCTCGACGCGCGCATGCTCTCGCTTGCCTTCGTGTTCCTGCTGGTCGGCTACGGCACCAAGATCGGGCTCGCACCGTTCCACGCGTGGCTGCCGGATGCCCACGCCGAAGGTCCGACGCCGATCTCGGCGGTGCTCTCGGGCCTGCTGCTCAACGTGGCGCTGTACGCCCTGCTGCGGTTCAAGATGGTGCTGTCGGGCAACCCGCACACGCTCGACGTCGGTTCGATCATGGTCGCGCTCGGGCTGGTCAGTCTGCTGTTCGCCTCCGCCATGCTGTACCGCCGCCGCGACATCAAGCGGCTGTTCGCCTACTCGTCGATCGAGCACATGGGAATCGCGACGTTCGCGTTCGGAATGGGCGGGCCGCTGGCGAACTTCGCCGGCCTGCTGCACATGACCATGCATTCGCTGATCAAGTCCGCGATCTTCTTCGCGGTCGGCCACATCGCGCAGGTGAAACGCACCCAGCAGCTCGCCGACATCGGCGGGCTGTCCGCCACCCATCCGGTGCTGGCCGTCGCCTTCAGCCTCGGGGTGATCGCGATCGCCGGGCTGCCGCCGTTCGGTATGTTCGCCAGCGAGTTCATGCTGGTGTCCTCCACCTTCGCGCGGCAGCCGTGGCTGGCGGTGGCGCTGGTGCTGGGCCTGCTCCTGTCGATCGGCGCCCTGGTGCTGCGGCTGCAGGATGTCGTGTTCGGCGAGCCGAAGGGCCGCAAGGACCCGGTCGAAGCGTCGATCATTCCGCTGTTCGTCCATCTCGCCTTGGTGCTGGTCGCCGGCCTGGCTCTGCCCGGCACCATCGTCAGCTGGTTCCGCGCCGTCGCGGCGCTGCTCGGGTGAGGCAATGACCAATTCTATCGCCGCCGCGCTGTCCCGTTGCCCGACCGTGGCCGATCACCGGCCGTGGCCGCGCTACCTGGTCGACGCCGCCGTGTGGGAGGAGACCGGGCAGGCGCTCGGTGCCGGCCAGGCCGACCTGCTGGGCCTGTGGGGGGAAAGCGACGCGGTCCACATGGTGCTTCGCAGTCCGCAGTGGGCGAGGCCGTGCGTCGTCTCGCTCGCCGTCGTCGACGGCGCGTTCCCCTCGGTCGGCCAATATCACCCGCCGGCGATCCGGCCGGAGCGGACCGTCTGCGATCTCCACGGCTTCACCGCCGCGGGCGCGCCGGACACGCGGCGGTGGCTCGATCACGGCGCCTGGGGTCTGCGCGCGCCGCTCGGGGCCCGCACGCCCGCGCCGCTGGACGACCCGGTCGCCTATGCGTTCGCCGCGGTGAAGGGCGAGGGGATGCATCAGATTCCGGTCGGCCCGGTGCATGCCGG
>JAVBUK010000040.1:0-9816 GCA_031555345.1 Xanthobacteraceae bacterium
TGATCGGGCGGGAGACGTATCACAACAGCCGGCTCACCGTCAGCGGCTGCGAGGATCGCGGCGGCGGGGCGTTGTGGCGACCCGATGCGCCGTAGGTTTGCAGCGAGGCCTTGCGGGTGACGTCTTGCGAGACGCTGCGCATGATGCCTTCCGACACCGCGTGCGCGGTGGCGAGGACGGTGAGGTTGGTCTGCAGCAGCGCGCAGAAGTCCTGGTGACGGGTGCGCAGGCGCTCGATGGCGGCGGGCAGCGCCTGGGCCAGAAAGCTCTTGCTGGCTTGCAGGCGGGCGGTGTCGGTCAGGTAGAGCTGGGCCAGCGCGCTTTTGTCGCCGGCGAGCTTGGCCGCCTCACGCAGGCGTCCGGCGCGAACCAGCGCGGTCTCCTCGGCGATGACCGGCAGCAGCCGGTCCAGCACCTCGTCGTAATGGGCGAGGAGTTCGCGGGCCTCCGCCGGCGAGGTGACCGGACGCGGTGAGGAGGCGGGCTGGGCGGGGGCGGCCATACGAGCAGTCATGGGCAGACTCCTGTCCGGTCAAGAGGCGCGCGCTTCCTGGTGCGCCATCAGCGAGCGATAGACGTGGTCGGCGAGGCCGATGCCGCCCGATTTGACGAACGCCTTGGAGTATTCCTGGGTGAGGAACGAGCGCCACGGCGCCACCCCTTGGGTGTTGCCCATCGGTCCCTCGCCGCTGATGCCGGTGAACATGTTCTGGAACATGGTCGAGAGGAACACGGCTTCGAAGTCCTGCGCCTGGGCGCGCGCGCGCTCGGCGGTCGTCGCGGTCGGCCGCCGCGTGGTCGCGGCCAGATTGGTGGTGGCGAGGTCGGTGGCGACGGCGCTCAGCCGCGGATCGGTTGCGAGCAGGGACATCACATCGCCTCGATTTCCGCCTGCATGGCGCCGGCCGCCTTGATCGCCTGCAGGATCGAGATCAGGTCGCGCGGGCCGATGCCGAGGGCCTCGAGGCCGTCGACCAGTTGCTGCAGCGACATGCCTTCGCGGACCACGGCGAGCTTCTTGCCGTCCTCCGACACGCCGATCTGGGTGCGCGGGGCGACCGCGGTGCGGCCGCGCGACAGCGGGGCGGGCTGGCTCACCTGCGGGGATTCGGCGATGCTCACCGTCAGGTTGCCTTGGGCGACCGCCACCATCGACACCCGCACGTCGCGGCCCATGACGATGACGCCGGTGCGCTCGTCGATGATGATCTTGGCGACGTGGTCGGGTTCGATCTGCAACTGTTCGATTTCGGTCAGCATCGCCACCGTGTTCTGGTTCGATTTCGGCGGCAGCGTCAGTTGGACGGTGGCCGGGTCGAGCGGTTCGGCGACCGGCGTGCCGAGGAAGTCGTTGACGGCCGCCGCGATGCGTCGGGCGGTGGTGAAGTCCGGGTTGCGCAGGGCCAGCCGCACCTGGTGGAGTCGAGTGAGCGCGAAGTCGATTTCGCGTTCGATGATGGCGCCGTTGGCGATCCGCCCGTTGGTCGGAACGCCCTGGGTGACCGAGGCCGCGGCGCCGCTGGCCTGGAAACCGCCGATCGACAGGTTGCCCTGGGCGACGGCGTAGACGTTGCCGTCGGCCGAGAGCAGGGGGGTGACCAGCAGGGTGCCGCCCTGCAGGCTCTTGGCGTCGCCCATCGCCGACACCGTCACGTCGAACCGGGTTCCCTGGGTTCCGAACGGCGGCAGATTGCCGGTGACCATCACCGCGGCGATGTTGCCGGTGCGTAAGGTCTGGCCACGGATGTTGACGCCGAGGCGCTCCAGCATCGCGGTGACCGACTGTTTGGTGAACGGGATGTTGTTGATGGTGTCGCCGGTGCCCTGGAGGCCGACCACCAGGCCGTAGCCGATCAATTGATTCTGGCGGACGCCCTCGACATTGGCGAGATCCTTGATCCGGGACGCCGCCTGGCCGGCCGCGGTTGAAACGGCCAGTGCGCAAGCGATCGCTGCCGCCACTGCCCATCGTCTCGTCCGCGCCATTGTGAACTCCCGTTGGTTCGCACCCGGCGTTTGCCATGCGAGCCCCATGCCATCGTGGTTGCCGATGCCAATTCATTGATTTTTAGCGCGGATTTGCCAAAGTCCGGAGGCGTCGGCGGGCTGCCGGAGGGCAGCGCTTGCCCTGGCCGGCAAGTTTTGCCGGGTCTTTACCCGCCGTTAATCATGAACGGCGAGGTTGAAAGCGATGTCTGCGGCCAATCCGGCCCCGGAGACCATAGCGATGCGCATTGTCGGACCCAGCGGAACACGCGCGACGACCACCTCGTCGGCGGCGCGACGCACCGGATCGGAAACTTTCACCCTGCCGCAAGGGGAGCCCCAGGCGGCCGCCGGAGGCGCGCCGGTGCGCGGCCTGTCGGGCATCGAAGCGCTGATCGCCTTGCAGGGTGTGGAGGCACCGGAAGAACGACGACGCCGGGGTGTGCGGCGCGGCAAGAGCGCGCTTGACGTGTTGGACGAACTCAAGATCGCGCTGCTGTCCGGCGCGCTCGACCAGGCGGCGGTCGGGCGGCTGAGAGCCGCCGCTACCGCCCTCACCGAGGCGACCGGTGATCCCGGCCTCGACGCCGTCCTGGCCGAGATCGACCTCAGGGTGGCGGTCGAACTGGCCAAGATCGAGGGCCCGCGGGCCTGACCGGGCCTGCCGCGGGGCCACTGCGGGGCCCGCGTGAAGATGTCGCAAATCCTTCGTCATGCTCAGGTAATGCGCCGAACTGCGGGTTGTCGCGGCTCCGCGCGCCCTATATAAGGCGTGCGGCGAGCGGGACGTCTCGCGGAGGAACAAAAATGCTCGGAGCGGAGTGCATGCGCCCGGACAAGGAAAAGAACTACCGGCCCAGCGACAGAGAGCCGTTCATGAACGAACGGCAGCGCGATTACTTTCGTCACAAGCTGATCGCGTGGAAAGACGACATTCTCAAGGAAGCCAAGGAAACGCTTCAGCATCTGCAGGATGAGAACCAGAATCATCCGGATCTGGCCGACCGTGCTTCGTCGGAGACCGATCGGGCGATCGAGCTGCGGGCGCGCGATCGCCAGCGCAAGCTGATCGCCAAGATCGAAGCCGCCTTGGCGCGGATCGACGACGGCACCTATGGGTTTTGTGAGGAGACCGGCGAGCCGATCTCCCTCAAGCGGCTCGAAGCCCGGCCGATTGCGACGCTGTCGGTCGAGGCCCAGGAGCGCCACGAACGGCGCGAGCGCGTCTACCGCGACGACTGACGGCGGTCCCACCGACTGACAATCGATCCAGCACCCCCGGGCCCCAGGCTCGGGGGTTTGCGTTTGACCGCATGGGTGGCCTCGGTGGCGTGCGCCGGTGCGGCGCAGATGCCGATACCGATACAGACACCCGATGCAGGCCCGGGCAAAGAAACGCGGCCTTCGGCGGGGGAGAAGCCGAAGGGCGCCCGGGTTCGCCGTCCCGGTTTCCGGAACGGCGTGGGAGCTCGAGGCGCCGGGCTAGAACGGCAGGATCACGTCGAGGACCTGCTGGCCGTAGCGCGGCTGCTGCACGTCGGTGATCTGGCCGCGGCCGCCGTAGGCGATGCGGGCTTCGGCGATCTTGGTCGAGTCGATGGTGTTGTCGCTCTGGATGTCTTCCGGGCGGACGATGCCGGCGACGACCAGTTCGCGCATCTCGAAGTTGACCCGGACCTCCTGCTTGCCCTCGACCACCAAGTTGCCGTTCGGCAGCACCTGGGTGACCACGGCGGCGACGTTGGTGATCAACGCTTCCGAGCGATCCACCGTCCCGGCGCCGGTCGCGGCGGAACTGGAGTCGGTCGAGGCGAGCTGGCCCGGCGCGCCGTCCTTGGAGCCGAACGGGGTGCGCGCGAACCAGGTGCTGAAGGTCGAGTTCTCGCTGCCGCTGCGGGTGCGTTGGGTGGCGTTGGACATCTTCGCCCGCTCGGTGATGTTGACGGTGACCGTCAGAATGTCGCCGACCTGGTGCGCGCGCTGGTCCTTGAAGAAGGCGCGCGACCCGTTGCGCCACAACGAATTGGGGTTGTAGGCCGCCGGCTGCGGCTGCGGCATCGGCATGTGCACCGGCTTGTAGCCGGGCTGGGAGACCGGGTTGTCGATGGCGGAGAGCTTCGGCTTTTCGCCGATGCTGGTCAACCGTTCGAGCGAGGAGCAGCCGCCGAGCCAGACCGGCAGCACGCACAGACAGAGGGTCGCCAGCGGACGCAGGAAACGGGACTGACTCATCGGCTCCTCACTGGGAAACGGGGCGTGCCGTGGGATCGCCCGGGACCCGGTTGGCGAACGCGACGCTGGTTGCGGTGGACGGGATGGTGACGCGGCCGGGCGCGGTGACGTAGCCCTGCAGCTGCCGCTTGCTCTGAACGTTGACCACGTTGACCAGTTCGCCCTGGGACCCCGAATCGACGGCCTTGCCGCGGAGGGTCAGAACCAGGCCCGGCGACTCGTAGACGATCGTCACCGGCTCGTCGCGGCGCACCCATTCGGGCTTGGTCAGATCGGCGCGGCGCAGCATCCAGCCGGCGCGCAGCGACTGTCGCACCGCCGATCCCACTGCGTCCTCGGCGCCGCGGACGAAGTCGCCCGGAATCTCGGTGCGGGGGCGGCGTTCGACCGCGACGTCGGCGTCGCGGATCACGTCGCCGCGCTCGAGCGCGCGGGTGAGGACCGTCACGTCGGCCATTTCGGCCAGCGTTCCGGCATAGCGCTGGCGGATCACCCGTCCGCCCGACGCCGCGAGGTCGAACACGATGTCGAAGCGCCCCGAGCGCGGATCGTAGAACGAGCGGGTGACCTGCAGCTCGCCGGTGGCGGAGGTGTCGGCCAGGATCGGGCGCGCCTCGCGGTCGAGGACGACGGCGATGTCCTTGGCGCTGCCGAGCTTCTGGCGTCCGGTGAACGCGCGGGCGATGCGCTCCTCGATCTCCTTCAGTCCGATCGTGCGGCCGGCGCGGGTCACCGAGATGTCGCTCAGGTTGCGGGTGTCGATCAGCAGCAGGTCGTGGGCGCGGATCGCCTCCAGCACCATGGCGACCGGAACGCTGCCGGTGGTGCCGCAGTCGGGCGAGCGGAAGATCGGGATCGCCGACACCGGGCCGGCGTTCTCCACCATGTCGCCGATGCGCACGACGTCGGCCGTCACGGTGACCGCGGGCCGCAGTGTCGCCACCGGCCGCGGCGGCAGCGAGCCGGTGACCTGCGCCGCCGCCGGGGTGGTGACGGCCATCAGGGCGATGATGAGGCCTGCGCGCAGCATGGCTGTCCTCACGGGTTCTTCAGGCTGTTGACCACCTGCATCATCGAGTCGGCGGTGGTGATGACCTTGGAGTTCATTTCGTAGGCGCGCTGCGCCGCGATCAGGTTGGTGATCTCGGTGACCGCCTCGACGTTGGAGGACTCGATCGATTTGTGCAGCAGGTCGCCCATGCCGTCGGTGTTGGCGATGCCGTCCTGCGGCGAGCCGGAGGCCGGGGTTTCGACGAACAGGTTGTCGCCGACCGGCTGCAGCCCGGCCTGGTTGATGAAGCGCGTCATGGTGAACTGGCCGACCACGGTGGTGGCCGAGGAGCCGGTGGTGGTGACCGACACCTGTCCCTGCTGGTTGATCGAAATCGAGGTCGCGTTCTGCGGAATGGTGATGCCCGGCTGCACCAGGTTTCCGTTGGCGGTGACGACGCGGCCCTGGTTGTCCATCTGGAACGAGCCGTCCCGGGTGTAGGCGTAGGTGCCGTCGTTCATCAGGATCTTGAAGAATCCGGTGCCGCGGATGGCGACGTCGAGGTCCTTGCCGGTCGACGAGACGTTGCCTTGCGTCATGATGCGCGGCGTCCCGACGGTCTTGACGCCCGAGCCGACGTCGATGCCGACCGGCACGATGTTGCCCTGGTCCGAGGACTGGATGCCGACCCGGCGGACGTGGTCGTAGAGCAGGTCCTGGAACGCGGCGTACTGGCGCTTGAACCCGGCGGTCTGGATGTTGGCGATGTTGTTGGCGATCACCTGGACGTTGAGTTCCTGGGCCGCCATGCCGGTCGCGGCAGTGGTCATCGCGCGCATGGGCGTTTCTCCTGGGTGTCAGTCGGTCACGACGGCACGTCGGCGAGCTTGCCGATCGCCGACTGACGGATTTCGTTCTGGTCTTGGATCAGGTTGGCGACCTGCTGGTAGTTGCGGTTGATCTCGATCAGCCGCGTCATCTCCAGGACGCCGTTGACGTTGGATTTCTCCACCATGCCGGACAGGACGTGGATCTTCTCGTTCGGGACCTGCTGCGGCGCCATGCCGGTGGGGGCCAGGAAGTTGTTGGCGCCGTCCTTCAGCAGCTGCTGCGGGTCGGCGAAGGTGACCAGGCGCAGCCGGCCGCGTTGCGCCTCGGTGCGGTTGTTGTTGCTTTCGATCGCGGTGACCCGTCCGTCCGGCGTGATCGCGACGTCGTGGTCGAACTGCTGGAGGGTGATCGGCCCGTTCTCGCCCTGCACGATCGCGCCGTCCGCGGTCACCAGCTGGCCCTGCGAATTGACCTGCAACTGGCCGTTGCGGGTGTAGCGTTCGCCGGCGGCGGTGCGCACCACCAGGAAGGAATTGCCGTCGATCGCGACGTCGAGGGGGTTGCCGGTGCGCTCGATCGGCCCCTGGCGGAAGTCGTGCCAGATGCCGCGGTCGTTGACGAAACTGAGTTGACGGTCGGGGCGCTGGAAGCGGTTCTCCCGCGCCACCGGCATCAGGTATTCCTCGAAGGCGGAATTGTCGGCTTTGAAGCCGGTGGTGGTGAGGTTGGCGACGTTGTTCGCCACCACGTCGAGCTGACGCTGGAGCACGATCTGCCGTGACAAACCGATGAGAAGCGCATTCTCCATCGGAACTCTCCCCTGACGGACCGGGCGGGCGCTCTCCCAAGCGTTCCTTCCGGCGAACCGGCGGGGCTCTCCCAAGCCCGCGCCCGGTCAACCCCAAGCAGGGGCCGTGCCAAGGCCTGAATTCGTTGTATTTCAGTCGGTTGGGAAAACAGACCGGGTCCCGGCAGGGGGCCGGAAGGTCGCTTTGTGCCGGGTCGACCCGGCAACAATTTCCCAGTCGGGCCCGGCGGGAAAGGTTCCGTTAACCATTCGGCCGCTAACCTCGACGGTGAACGGCGCATCGCCGGGCGGCTTCCGATATGTGCCTGCGGCTGAAGACGCCCGAGGACATTGCGACTGGGGCATGACATGGCATCGAAACCCAAAGACGCGGCCAAGGGCAACGACGCGGACGCCGCCGACAGCGGCGAGGGGACGGCGGCGCCCGGGGCGAAGTCGAAGCTTCCGTCCAAGAAGGTCCTCGTCATCGCCGCCGCCGGGCTGGTCGTCGTCGCGATCGGCGGGGGGGGCGCCTACTATTTCCTCGCCGGGCCCAAGCCGGCCAATCCGGCGGTCGCCGCGGTCAAGCCGCCGGCGTTCGTCGATCTGCCCGAGGTGCTGGTCAACCTGTCCGGAACCGGCAGCGACCGGACGCAGTATCTCAAGCTCAAGATCGTGCTCGAACTGTCGGATCAGGCCTTGATGCAGCAGATCCAGCCGCTGATGCCGCGCCTGATGGACATGTTCCAGACCTACCTGCGCGAACTGCGCCCGACCGACCTCGACGGCTCGGCCGGCCTGTTCCGCCTCAAGGAGGAACTGACCCGCCGGGTCAACGCGTCGATCGCACCGAACCGGATCAACGCGGTGCTGTTCAAGGAAATCGTGGTCCAGTGATCGTCTGAGCCGACCCATGGCCGAAAACAAACAGATCGACCAGGACGCATTGGCGGCCGAATGGGGCTTGGCGCTCGAGGCCGAGGTGACGCCCGGCGCGCCGCCGGTCGAGGACGGCGGCGATCCCAAGAACGGCGACGAGATGGCGGCCCAGTGGGCGGCGATGATCGACGACGGCAGTCAGTTCCTCCAGGCGGCCAAGGGTGGCGCCGAGCGCATCCTCAATCAGGAGGAAATCGACTCGCTGCTCGGGTTCAACCTCGACGACGTGTCGCTCAGCGACAACTCCGGCATTCGCGCGATCATCGACTCGGCGATGGTCTCCTACGAGCGCCTGCCGATGCTGGAAATCGTCTTCGACCGGCTGGTCCGGCTGATGACGACGAGCCTGCGCAACTTCACCTCCGACAACGTCGAGGTGTCGCTCGACCAGATCACCTCGGTGCGTTTCGGCGACTACCTCAACTCGATCCCGTTGCCGGCGATCCTGGCGGTGTTCAAGGCCGAGGAGTGGGACAATTTCGGCCTGTTCACCGTCGATTCCAGCCTGATCTACTCGATCATCGACGTACTGCTCGGCGGCCGGCGCGGCCAGACCGCGATCCGCATCGAGGGGCGGCCCTACACCACGATCGAAACCAACCTGATCAAGCGGATGGTCGAGGTGGTGCTGGCGGACGCCGAGCTCGCCTTCAAGCCGCTGTCGCCGGTCAAGTTCAACATCGACCGCCTGGAGACCAATCCGCGCTTCGCCGCGATCTCCCGTCCGGCCAACGCCGCCATCCTGATCCGCCTGCGGATCGACATGGAGGATCGCGGCGGCACCATCGAGATGCTGCTGCCGTACGCGACGATCGAGCCGATCCGCGACGTGCTGCTGCAGATGTTCATGGGCGAGAAGTTCGGCCGCGACCCGATCTGGGAGGGCCATCTCGCCACCGAGATCGCCCGGGCGGAAATCGCCGTCGACGCCGTGCTGTACGAGGCGAAGATCCCGCTGCGCCAGCTGATGAAGCTCGACGTCGGCGACACGCTGACGCTCGACCTGAAGTCGGACGCGCTGGTGTCGGTGCGCTGCGGCGACGTCACCCTGACCGAGGGACGGATGGGGCGCGTCGGCGATCGCGTCGCGGTGCGGGTGGCCAAGCCGCTGCGCCGTCCGCGGACCACGTTCGCCATGTTCGAGACCGCCGGCGAGAGAACGACCAGAATGGAGGTGACGTCGTGAGTCACGGCTTCGGGCTGATGATCGAGAGTCTGGTGGCGATCCTGCTGCTCGTCACCATCGGCTACTGCATCCTGCTGGAAAAGCGGTTGCGCCGGTTCCGCGCCGACGAGCAGTCGCTCAAGGCGACCATTTCCGAGCTGATCACCGCGACCGAAATCGCCGAACGGGCGATCGCCGGGCTGAAGCTGACGGTGCGCGAGTGCGACCAGAATCTGGGCGAGCGGCTGCGGACCGCCGAGCGTTTCTCGGCCGACATCGCCCGCCAGCTCGACGACGGCCAGGACCTGCTCGAGCGCGTGACCAAGATCGTCGCCGCCGCCCGTCCGGCGGCCGGGGCCGCCGGCGCGGCGCCCAACACCAACACGATGCTGGCGGCCGCCCAGGCGTTCGCCGAGCGGGCCCGCACGCGCTACAACGGGCGCGCCGCATGACGGGGTTCGTGCGCGAGTTCCGGCTGATTCCAGTCGTGCTGCTCGCGACGGTGGGGCTGTTTTCCCTCAAGGTCTTCGGCATCGCGTTCGACGGCGGCTATGTGCTGGCCGGTGCTGCGCCGGTCAAGCAGGACCGGGTGGTGATCGAAAGCGCGGCGCGCGCGCCGTCGCCGCAGGAGCGCCTCGCGGGCGAGGGCGCGGCGGGGCCGCGGCTGTCGTGGGCGCAGGAGATGTTCAACTACCCGGATGGGCGCGACGACGGCGCGACCGACCGGTCCGGCCTCGCCGCCGATCCGGACGCCGGGCTGGTGACCGGCTCGGTCGAGAGCAAGCCGGCCGAAAAGAAGGACGAAACGAAGGACGAAAAGAAGGACGAAAAGAAGGACGGCAAACCCGCTCCCGCACCGCCGTCGGCCGACGGCACCGTGGTTCC
>JAVBUK010000427.1:0-3450 GCA_031555345.1 Xanthobacteraceae bacterium
GGACCTGATCGGGGCGACCCTGCGGTTCGGCGGCGCGGGCGGGATCATCGTCGAGGTCGAGGCCTATCACCACACCGACCCCGCCGCGCACAGCTTCCGCGGCAGGACCGAGCGCAATGCGGTCATGTTCGGACCGCCCGGCCGCGCCTATGTGTATCGTTCCTATGGCATGCATTGGTGCCTCAATTTCGTCTGCGAGCCGGAGGGCAGCGCCAGCGCGGTGTTGATCCGGGCGATCGAGCCGACGACGGGGATCGCGGCCATGCGGCGGCGGCGTGGCCTCGACGACGTCCGGCTGCTCTGTTCCGGACCCGGCCGGCTGTGCGCGGCGCTCGGCGTCACGGCGGCGCACACCGGCACGCGGCTCGACCGGGCGCCGTTCACCCTGCGCCCGCGATCCGAAGCGGTCGCGCTGGTGGTCGGGCCGCGGATCGGCATCACCAAGGCGGCCGACCTGCCCTGGCGCTACGGGCTCAAGGACTCACGGTTTGTCAGCAAGCGCTTTCGGGAATAGGCGGGGCGCCGGCACCCAAACCCGCGACACGTCGCTCGCCTGATCGCTCCCGATCGCTGCGCGCGGACGCGCCACCCCATCCGCATGGCCGTGACCGGCGGACGGCAACATCGCGACACCGCACCGACTTGAAAAATCCGCGCGTTGCCGGACTCAGGGCGGCACAATCAGTGCGCCGTCCAGGCAGGCCGCGGACGAGGCCCGCTTTACCCTCAACTGACGCCAGCTGTCGATTTTCCGGTCCAGCACGGCGAGGAACGCCGATGCGACTGCCGTCGACATCAATGCGAGCGGGGCGGAGGCGACGAAATGGCCGACCAACATGTGGGTCAGATAGATCGGGTATGAAAGATCGCCCAAATATCGGTCTGCCTCGACATTCTTCGTCAAGGCACACAGGTACGGAATCGCCATCGTTGCGGCAGCAAGGAACGAAACGGACGCGGCACGCGTCAGACCGTGCGGACGATTGATGAACAGGACGACTGCGACAAGTACCGCGAGCGCAACGAGACGTCGAAAATCGGCGCGGTCGGTCGAGCGTTGCGCGACGGCACCGAGAAGGAACAGGGCCAGTTCCGACGGAAAAAAACGGTAAGACCAGGGATCGCCCGCGAGCCCGAATGCGAATTGCAGTCCCATCCGCAGCACAATGCTCGCGAGCAGCGCGCCGATGACCAACCGCACCGAACGACGAAGAATGAATGGCGCGACCAGGTAGAACCACATTTCCACGCCCAGCGACCAGGCTTGCGGGACCGGTGCAAAAGCGAACAGCGGCGCTGACAGCGTGCGAAAATCGCTTGCGAATGCGAGACTGCCGTCAACAACGCCCAGAAACATGTAAGCGTCCTGACCCAGCAAGACGGCTTGGGAAGCATGGAAAAACGTCCATCCGGGCGGATCGAGCGGCGGAAGACCCGGCCGGGCGAAAAGCAACGTCGCCAGCAGAACGATGAAATAGGTCGGATAAATCCGCAGCATCCGGTTGCTGAGGAACGTCCAGTAGCCGGCGCTCGCGTATTTTCCATTCAGTACGAGCGACATGTAAAAGCCGCTCACGACGTAAAAACACTGGACTGCAGTGTCGCCCGGGACCAGCGGAAACCCCAGGAAATGGCCGAGGTGTCCGTAGGCCACGGACGTCGCGAGCAACAGTCGCAACCCACCCATATTTGCCCCTCTGCCGGCCACCTGGCCGGCATCCCCTTCGCGTTGGCTGTCGCTGGGAATGTCCCGCCCGATGTTGAAAAGTGCTTGGCGTGCGGCGCTCGGTCGGGGAGGCTATGCAGCCTCTTGGCCATGGTCAAGGCCGGAGGCGACGGCTTCGGCCTGATGGGCGATGAGGGCTGCGCGCCGGCTGTGCAACTGCTTGTGGGCCTTCAGTCGGCGGAAGTCCTTGGCGGCTTCGATCATGGCGGCCCCGGTCCAGCGCAGGGCCATGGCGGCATCACGCCATCGCTTCACATTGCGACAGATCCGGCGGGCGGAGCGACCGAATTCCAAAACGCCTCACTCCACTCCCTTCAGCCGCTCCAGCGCCTCGATCATTTTGGCGCGGCGCGCCATCGCGTCGTCGCGCTTTTCGCGTTCGCTCTCCACCACCTCCTCCGGCGCGCGCGCCAGGAAATCGGCGTTGCCGAGTTTGGCGTCCACCCGCTTGATGTCGGCGTCGATCCTGGCGAGTTCCTTGGCGAGGCGGGTCCGTTCGGCGGCGAGGTCGATCACGCCCTTGAGCGGCAGCGCCGCCGTGTCGCCGCGCACCACCAGTTGCACCGCGCCTTGCGGTGCGACGTCGGCAAAGCCGATCTCGGACAGCCGCGCCAGCCGCTTGACGAACTCCGCCCAGCGCCCGGCGCGCGCGCGCGTGCCCGCCGGGGCGGCCACCAACACCAGCGGGATCATGGCGGCGGGCGCGATGTTCATTTCCGCCCGCACCGAGCGGATGGCGGTGACCAGATCGACCACCCAGCCGATCTCCGCCTCCGCCTCCGGATCCTCGAGGCCCTCGAGCGACGGCCACGCCGCCAGCGCCAACAGCGACGTCCGCGCCGGCCCGCCCTCGGCGGTCACGCCCCACAACTCCTCGGTGATGAACGGCATGAACGGATGCAGGAGTTTCAGGACCTCGTCGCGCACCCAGGCGACCGTCGCCCGCGTCTCCGCCTTGGCGTCTCCGTCCGGCCCCATCAGCACCGGCTTGGCGAGCTCGACATACCAGTCGCAGTAGACGTTCCAGACGAAACGATAGACCGCGCCCGCCGCGTCGTTGAACCGATAGGCCTCGATCGCCTCACGGGTGTCGCGCGCGGCCCGCGCGGTCTCGTGCGCGATCCAGCGGTTGAGCGTCTCCCGGGCGGCCGCCGGCGAAAAGCCCGCGACGGTGACGCAGCCGTTCATCTCGGCGAAGCGGCAGGCGTTCCACAGCTTGGTCGCGAAATTGCGGTAGCCTTCGACCCGGCCGGTGGCGAGCTTGATGTCGCGCCCCTGGGCCGCCATGGCGGCGAGCGTGAAACGCAATGCATCGGCGCCGTACTGGTCGATCAGGTGCAACGGATCGATGACGTTGCCCTTCGACTTCGACATCTTGGCGCCCTTCTCGTCGCGCACCAGGGCGTGGATGTAGACGTCCTTGAACGGCACCTCCTCCATGAAGTGCAGCCCCATCATCATCATGCGGGCGACCCAGAAGAAGATGATGTCGAACCCGGTGACCAGCGCCGAGGTCGGATAGAAGCGCGCGAGCTCCGGCGTCGCGTCCGGCCAGCCGAGCGTCGAGAACGGCCACAGCGCCGAGGAAAACCAGGTGTCGAGCACGTCCTCGTCGCGCTTCAACGGCGTGGGCATGCCGTAGTGCGCATCGGCGCGTGCCTGCGCCGCGGCTTCGTCCTCGGCGACGAACACGTGTCCGTCCGCCCCGTACCAAGCGGGGATCT
>JAVBUK010000150.1:0-3545 GCA_031555345.1 Xanthobacteraceae bacterium
AGCTTGTCCTCCATCATGCGCATGACCCGGTGGGTCTGTTCGGGACTGTAGGCCGGGTTTCGTCGAATGTACTTGTGACACAGCCCGGCCGTCTCGGCCGCAAAGAACGATTCTTCGGTCGGCAGTGCCGTGCAGATCCCCCCGGTCAGATCCGCCAGTATTTCGTATTCCCGGTATATCCGCTCGCCGGCCAACTTCCGGCCCGCATTGGTGAGGATCTCGTCCGGCACCCAGGACCCGTTCGGAAACGCGACCGCGTGAAGCGCCGAAGCTTCGCCGGCGGCGTAGACCAGTTCGGCGGTGCTGATGATTTCGCAGATCTTCTCCTTCACGTGGTGCTCACGGGCGATGTCGTTCACATCGGCGACCAGCGCGGCCTGGGCGGCGAAGACTTCGGAAATGGCCGCCTTGCACCCCGTGTACGAGTGCCGGTGGAAATGCGCGAACATGAGCGCGAGATAGCCCGCGTACTGCACCACATCCGGACCGTCGAAGCCGTTCAGGAAGATCCTGTCCTCGGGAACGAAGACGTCGTCGAAAATGGTCAGCGACTCCACATCGCCGACGTCGTTGAACGGAGACGCGAGGCGCCGGCGCGTGTGGTGCCGGCCCGGCAGCGCCATCAGCTTGATGCCCGGCCAGTCCGCCGGCAACGCGAAGGCGACCGCATAGCCCTCGTCCCCCCGGCTCATGAACTTGGTCGGGTTGACGATGATCTCGTCGACGTAAGGCGCGCAGGAGTTGCAGATCTTCGCGCCGCGGGCCACGACACCCTTGCACGGCCTGCCGTCGGTGCCCACGCCATCGACGTCGGTCTGCACGATGCGGAGAAACTGATCGGGATCGGGCTGCTGATGCGCCCGCTTGTACTTCGGGTTTCGCGAGCCCTTGGCGTCGGTCTGGGCGCAGTTCGCGACCAGGTCGTGCTGCTGACAATACGCCAGATAGTCGTTGAACCGGTCGTGATAGCCGGTTCCGCAAGCCGCGTCGCAGTCGTAGGTCACCACCGCCAGGGCGTTGAGCGCGTCGGTGCCCATGCAGCGCTGGGTGCAGCCGCCGACACGGTGGCACAGGAGCCTGGTCATCCTTTGCTTGTCGAGCAGGTCCTCCCGGCTGCGGTGGACATGGGTGAAGCGGCTGATCTTGTCTCCGGTCAGGTGCGACGTCGCCGTGCAGACGTCCGCGTAGTCGGGATCGTGGGCGAGATCGAAGGTCTGCTTCATCACGTAGCAGCCGCCCTCGATCCAATCGCCGGTGCGGTCGGTCGCCCGGCCGTTCAGATAGATGTTCGGCTTCATCGCGCGCAGCCGCGCCCGATAGGCCTCGTAGGTGCCCACGCCCATGTTCCTCTCCTGTTGCCGTGCGCATCAAATCGAGACGGACCGCAATGAGCGTTCTGCCGGCTGCCGCCGCGCCGCACCCGCGCGATTTCCAAGCGCGGCGCGTTGCAGGGGGCGCCCGCAGGCGCAAAGTCGATGTCGATGACGAATGCCCCCGGTGATCGGCGGCGAAAGGTCGCGCGGCGGCTCGCCGACGGATCGCGACCCGGCTCTCGCCAGCACCGACGAGGGCGCCACAGCTCCCGACACCGCGAAGGCGCCGATACTCGTGCGTCGCGTTCATCGGAGATCCCGCAAGGCCCCGAACCCGGACGGTCCACCGATCCATGCGTACCAACATAGTTGCGAGGCTGTCTAATACCGTTTCGTTTTCACGAGCGATGCCGCGCAATTATCATTGCGGCCGCGGTGCAGCGGCGGCACGGGCGGCACCATGACCACGTCTGCATGCGGCCAACCGCGGCGATTACCGCAAACCCGACATCGACCCGGTGGCAGCAACGACTTTCGGCCCCACGGCCCCGGTGATGTACGCCCCGGGGGCGTCATCCTCGCGTCGGTTCAAGGCGCGGTCACCGAGAGCACCGATACCGGTGCGCCGATCAGCCAGAACGCGATCGGCCCGCCGAGCAGACAGGCGGCCAACGCCGCACGCACGCGTGGAGCGCGGATCGCGCTCAACAACGATAGGCCCGCGAGCGGGATCACCGCGATCACCGGCAAATAGTAGCGCGGGAAGGAATCGATGAATGTTCCGAGCGTGGCGGACCGTGCGAAACTGAACACACCGTGGGTCAGGAAGGTCGCGGCGAACGCGAGCGCTCCGGCGACGACGATGACATCGAGCGGCGCCACGCTTCCACGCCGGACTCGTCGTCCCGATACCGCGATCCCGGCGACTGCGCACAAGGCGGCACCGACGGGGAAACCGAGAGCCGCGTAGTTCAGACCGTGTCGCGGCTGAAACGAAGGCATCCAATCCGTCACGAACTCGACGATGAAACGGACGGCGAAGTCCGCCGCCGACAGATGCACGATCTGACCCTTGCCCGTCTTCAATACCAGCCATTCCAACAGCGAAAAATATGCGGGTGTGGCCGGCACCGGGCTCGCATACTGCGCGACGAAAACCGCGTACGGCGCCAGCGCCCCCACCAGCAGAAGCGCCGTGAACTTCGCCCAGGCGGCGACGAGCAGACCGACCAACGCCGTCGACAACCAGGCGCGCTTGCCAGTCGCCACCAATTGCCAGACACCGAGCGTGGCCAGCCCCGCCCCTGCAAAAGCCGCGTTGTCGTTGTTGACCGCCCCGGCGAGCGGAACGAGGACGGGCACGCAGGCGAGCGGAACGATATACGCATAAAGCATCGTCCGTGGCATCCGGACGACCAGCCCCACCGCCATCAAGGCCGCAAGGCCGATGGCCGCAATCACGACGTTGATCAATCGCAAACCGAAGATCGCTTGCGGATGGTTTTCAAGCGACGGGCCCAGGCGAGCCATCAGCACAGAGTAGGGCGACGGATGGTTGAGATAGGTCGCCTCTTCGGTGACACGGAAGCTGATCGGGTCAAGCATCCGCATGTCTTCCGCGTCGGCCAGACGTCGCCGGTGCGTTGCAGATGCGCGATGTAGGACACGTGCGCACGTTCGTCGAAGCCAATCGCGATGTCTTTGCGGAAGGCGCTGGCGCCGGCGGCGAGAATGAACAGCAGCAGAACGACGACACACACCCGCCCGTTTCCGCTCGCCCGTCCCGAACCTGCCAGCGTTGATAGAAGGGTCATGGCGGATCGGATCCTGGTTGCTGTCGGCGGCGTGACGATCCCGCCCCGATGGGCGACGCCCTGGAGCCGGGACTCGGACGACGGCGGACTCGCTGGTTGGGAATGCGGCCTCGCCATTTCGATCGGCCTCACGATACCAGTTGCCGATGGCCGGCCGGCGCCGGCCACAGAAGACACCAATCTGGTAAAATTTGTCATACCCGGAACAGGTACGCGTTCGAAGGCCGTGCGCGTTCGGAGAAGATGCGCGACCGGGATGCGCCCGGCCGCGGCCAGGCGGTTCCTGCCGGACGCGCGCTCGGGCCGTCCGAACGGCCGAGGCCGCGACTTCCTGGCGAAGCCGCGGCCTCGTTGGTCACGGTGGCCGCGCCGCTGCGCGGCGAAGCCGTTAGTTCTTCAGCAGTTCGAGCGCGGTATT
>JAVBUK010000261.1:0-3808 GCA_031555345.1 Xanthobacteraceae bacterium
TCGGATCATGCGTCGATCACTTCGTGATCAACGCATGACCGCGAGCACGTGATCGCGAACCACTGCGGGCTGATCGAAGCGCAGCGTGACCGGCAGGACGTGCGCCCGGCGTGCGATCTCCGTCAGGGCGGGATGGCCGATGAGCCGCATCTGGTCCTTTTCCGTCGTCACCAGGGTGAGGCCGGCGCGATCCGCGCGGGCGATCAGCCCGGTGGCGTCCGACGCCGTATAGGGATGGTGGTCGGGGAAGCTCATTTGGTCGCGCAGGGTGATGCCGAGACCCGTGAGCGTGGCGAAAAATCGCGCGGGATCGCCGATGCCGGCGAACGCCATCACGGATTGGCCGCGCAGCGCCGCGACCGCCGTCGGATCGGGGACCAGCCGGGCCTGCCACACCGGCAGCCGGTGCGTCCGCGCCGCGGCCAGTGCCGGTGCGGCGCGTTCCGACGGCGAGCCGACGACCACCAGGGCATGGGCTCGCTCCATTTGTATGTCGAGGCTGGCGCGCAACGGCCCGCGCGGCAACACCCGCCCGTTGCCGAGGCCGCGGCGGCCGTCCACCACCAGCAGGGCCAGATCCTTGGCCAGGGCCGGGTTCTGAAAGCCGTCGTCCATCACGATGACGTCGGCGCCGGCGGCGATGGCCGTCCGCGCACCCGCCAGGCGATCGCGCGCCACCACCGTCGGGGCGACGCGCGCCAGCAGCAGGGGCTCGTCGCCGACCGCGGCGGCCGGGTGGGCGCGCTGGACCAGCAACGGGCCGCGCTCGCGTCCGCCGTAGCCCCGCGTCAGGAATGCCGGCCGTCGCCCTTCCGCCTGCAGCAGCTGCGCCAGCGCGATCGCGGTCGGGGTCTTGCCGGCCCCGCCGACCGTCGGATTGCCGACACAGACGACCGGCACCGCGACCGGGGTGCCGTCACGGCGCAGTCGCCGGGTCGCGACCGCGTCGTAGAGCGCCGCCAGCGGGGCGAGCAGGCGCCCCGCGGGTCCCGGCTCGTCCCACCATCCGGAGGGCTCACGCATCGCCGGTCCGGTGTTCGAGGCGCAACTGGATGAGATAGGGCTCGAGCGCCGCCATGGTGCGGTCGAGCGCACCGCCCAGGACGTCGACCGTCCTGCGGCCCGCCTCGGTCACGCGATGGCGTTCCTCGGGGTCCTTGAGCCAGTTACCGATCCGCACGGCGAGGCGATTGGGGTCGGCCACCAGTTCGGCCCCGCGCATCTGGTCGAGGGCCGAATAGATTTCGGCGAAGTTCGACACGTGCGGTCCGTGCAGGATCGCTGCGCCGAGCTTGATGGCTTCGATCGGGTTCTGACCGCCATGCGGAATCAGCGACCCGCCCATGAACACGATCGGGGCGACACGATAGACCAGGCCGAGCTCGCCCAGGGTGTCGCAGACGTAGATGTCGGTCTGGGCATCGGGCAACCGGTCGTGTGAGCGCTGCACCGCATTCAGGCCCACGGCGCGGCCGGCCGAGGCGATACCCATGCCGCGTTCGGGATGGCGCGGCACCAGGATGGTGAGCAGGCCGGGAAAGCTCGATCGCAGCCGGCGGTGTGCATCGATCACCGCCGCCTCCTCGCCCAGGTGGGTCGAGGCCGCGGCGATCACCGGCCGTCGGCCGATCGCGGCGCGAAACTGCAGCAGCCTGCTCTCGTCGAACGGAAGCGCGGGCACGTCCAGCTTGAGATTGCCGGTCGTGGTGATGCGCGGCGCCCCGAGCGCCTCGAAGCGTTCGGCGTCGGTGGTGGTGCGCGCCAAGCAGAGGTCGACGCGCCTGAACAGCGCCTCGATGGTGCGCGGAAAACGACGCCAGCGTTCGAACGAGCGCGCGGACAGCCGTCCGTTGATCACGATCAACGGAATGCCGCGCCGCGCATTGGCCAGGATCATGTTCGGCCACAGGTCGGACTCGACGAACAGCGCGAGATCGGGCCGCCAATGATCGAGGAAACGGTCGACGAACGCCGGTACGTCGTAGGGAAAGAACTGGTGGATCACGTCGGCCGGGAGACGGCGTTCGGCGAGTTCCGCCGACGTGACCGTGCCGGTGGTGACCAGAACGGCGAAATCGTGGGCCCGGATGCGTTCGATCAGCGGGATGACGGCGGCGAACTCGCCGACGCTGGCGCCATGCATCCAGATCAGCGGTCCGGTCGGTCGCGCGGCATCGCTGATGCCGCGCCGCTCGGCAAAGCGCGTGGGGTGCTCCTTGCCGCGCTTCAACCGGCGATTCAACAGGTAGGCGGTCAGCGGCGTGACCGCCGTGGTGGCGAGGCGATAGCCGGTGAGTGTGACCGGCAGCCGCTCAGACACGGGTGCGTCCTCCCGCACCCGCGTCGGCCGTCGCATAGGCCCGCGTGGTCGCCGCATCGAGCGTGGCCTGCAGCGCGGCGCGGCAGCCCTCGAGGCGGACGTCGTCGGCGTCGGCGGGAACCCGGATCAAGTCGCCGGCGGCGACGGCCATCCGGCTGAACGGCAGGTTGACCGACGAACGGTCCCAGTTGTCGAGTTCGATGCGGCGGCTGGTGGCGACCGCGACCGGAACGATCGGCCGGCCGGACAGCTGTGCGAGCTTGATGATGCCCGCGCCGGCGATCCGCGACACCTTCGGCACGTCGGCGGTCAGGGCCATGCTGTAGCCGCCCTCGAGGGCGTCGAGCATGGCCTTGAACGCACCCACGCCGCCTTTGCGGTCGAACCGTCCGCCCATGTCGCCTGATCCCCGAATCGTGCCGACCCCGAGCCGTTCGGCGGCGATCGCGTTCATCTCGCCGTCGCGATGCCGGGAAATCAGCACTTTGGCACGATGTCCCTGGCGCACGAAAGGTACCAGGAAGTGCTGCCCGTGCCACATCGCGATTATGACCGGCAGGTGGGGAACCACCTCGTCATAGATATCCGGCGGATCCAACACCAAGGTACTGGTGTGCCACACGAGGCGCAGATACTCGGCCGCCGCGACGCCGATAGTCCTCTGGACGAGACGCGACCGCGCGGTACGCTTGAGGAGCGTCATTCGTCGATCTGCGCCTCGACGTTCCCGGGCACACCGGACCCGCCCCGACGGTTGTGCGTTGCCGCCGCGTGTCTTGCCAACGGAAAGCCTTTCGAACCCTGTGTCCGCTCGCAAAAACGCGTCCGGACCCGGAGCGTATCCGCAGTCCCGCGTTCTGCAGCGATGTGTTACCGAAGACCGGTGTTTCGGTCGCGAATTAATCGACTCAACGCCCGGTGGCGAGGTCTCCCCGCAGCGAGCAAGGCTCCATGGGTCGGCTCAGCGCGGTTGTAAGTCAGAACTTCTCCACCAAACGTCGTCAGCGTCCCTCCCGCTTCGTGCACCAAAAGATCGGCGGCCGCAAGGTCCCAGTCATGGCTGTCGCGTGCGGCGAATGCCGCGTCGAGCGCGCCTTGCGCCACCCGGGTCAGGCGCAAGGCCAGCGAATGGACCTTGGGTACCGCCACGACCTGGGGGCAGACGACCGACAGGCGTTCGAGCATCTGCCGTGGCCCGGCGATGCGGGCGCCGTCGAGCGCCACGCCGTCGCTGGCGGCGATTGCGCGGCCGTTGCGGGTCGCGGCGGGGGCGGCACCCGCGCCACAGAAATCGGCGGGCACCGCGGCGGAGACGGCGGCGGCGCGCGGGCCGACGCCGCCCGGCCGAACGCCGCCGCCGTATCCGCCCCGGTGCCCGCCGAGATCTTTGTCGCGGGTGCCGCCACCGGCGCGACCCGCAACGGCCGCGCAATCGCCGCCAGCGACGGCGTGGCGCTCGACGGCGCCCGCATCGCCGGGCCACGGCAG
>JAVBUK010000483.1:0-11303 GCA_031555345.1 Xanthobacteraceae bacterium
CCGGAGGTTGATGGTCCGGGGCCGCATGCCCGGGCCTCATGGTTCGCGTCACCCGCTGCGCGGGTTCCTCACCATGAGGGTTGGCGCCGCGCGACACCGGCGCGTGGCGTGCGGCGCAACCGCTGACCTCACGCTGAGGAGGCCGCGCCGCGGCCGTCCCGCAGGGTGAGGCCCGGAGGTTGATGGTCCGGGGCCGCATGCCCGGGGCCTCATGGTTCGAGACACCCGCTGCGCGGGTTCCTCACCATGAGGGTTGGCGCCGCGCGACACCGGCGCGTGGCGTGCGGCGCTACGCGGCCGCGAGCCCCATGGTGGCGCGGATCTCGGCCCGCAACGCGTCGATCGAGGTCAGGCCGGCGGGCGTCTCGAGGTGCCAGAAAGCCCAGCCGTTGCAGGCTTCCTGGCCCTGGGCCAGGGCGCCGATCCGGTGGATCGATCCGACCGCCTCGCCGAGCGAGACGGTGCCGTCCGCACGGACCAGGGCCTTCACCTTGCGCCGCGCGTCGGTGAGTTCGGTGCCCGGCGCGATCATGCCGCGTTCGATCAACGCCGCGAAGGGAACGCGTGGCGCCTCGCGGGCGGTCTGGAACGGCGCCAGTGTCGCATCGGCCAGCGGTTCGACGGCGGTGATGCGGCTTCGGGCCGCCGCCGCATAGGTCTTGTCGCGCTCGACGCCGACGAAACCGCGGCCGAGACGCTTGGCGACCGCGCCGGTGGTGCCGGTGCCGCAGAACGGATCGAGCACCAGGTCGCCGGGCCGCGACGACGACAGGATCACGCGGGCGAGCAGCGCTTCCGGCTTCTGCGTCGGATGCAGCTTTTTGTGGTCCCGACCCTTGAGGCGCTCGTCGCCGGTGCACAGCGGCAGCGTCCAGTCGGACCGCACCTGCACGTCCTCGTTGCCGGCCTTGAGCGCTTCGTAATTGAAGGTGTAGCCCTTGCCGCCCGGTTCGCGCGACGCCCAGATCAGCGTCTCGTGGGCGTTGGTGAACCGCCGGCCGCGGAAGTTCGGCATCGGGTTGGTCTTGCGCCAGATCACGTCGTTGAGGATCCAGAAGCCGAGATCCTGCAGGATGGCGCCGACGCGGAAGATGTTGTGATACGATCCGATCACCCACAGCGTGGCGTTGCGTTTCATCACCCGGCGGCAGGCGAGCAGCCACGCGCGGGTGAAGTCGTCGTACGCCGAAAAGCTGGCGAATTTGTCCCAGTCGTCGTCGACGGCGTCGACGCGGCTGTCGTCGGGACGCTTGAGATCGCCCTGCAGCTGGAGATTGTAGGGCGGATCGGCGAACACCAGATCGACCGATTCCGCCGGGAGCTTCGTCAACTCGGCGACGCAGTCGCCGACGAAAATCCGCGCAGGGTCTTCCAAAATTTTGCGGGGCGCCTGACGAGGCGCCCCGCGACGCGACACACCCATGACTCGATACTCTGACTTGAGGCGACGCGGTCGGGACGCGAGACCTACAACCGACAGTTCGGGATCATGAGGCCCCAAGGTAAAAATCGACTTAATGTGACGCGCGTCAGTGCGGGCGACGTGCGATTTGTTTTGCCGCGGACACGAATGTCGCCCGATCCCGCCGGACCGGCGACGGCGACCCGGCAATTTGTTCCCATGCCGTCGTTGCGGCGGGCGCAGCGCCGACCGTTTTGCGATCCGCCACGGATCGTCTGCGATCCGCTTACGGATCGTCTGCGCTCCGCCACGGATCGGTTGCGATCCGCACGACGGCATGCGCCGCCGGGGCCGCATGCCGTCCAGAGAACTGTGAACCGCCGCCGCCGGGGCATTGCCAAACCGCCGGCAAGCGCCCACATGATCTATCCGGACAAGTAGGCAATTATTGCCGGGGCGAGCGAATCAGCGGACGAAGGGCGACGGAGCGATACGATGCGCTTGGACAACCTGCCGGAAAGCGACAACATCGAGGATCGCCGCGGCGAAGACGGCGGGGGTTTCGGCCGCGGCGGCGGCGGTTTCGGCATGCCGCGCGGCGGCGGGCTCGGGATCGGCGGGATCATCGTCGTCGGCCTGATCAGCTGGGCGCTGACCGGCAGCCCGTTTGCGCTGCTGGGGCCGTTCCTCGGCGGCGAGGAGCAGTCCTATCAGCAGCCCCATCAACCGCAACGCCCGGACGGACAGGCGCGCCGCACCGGGACGCCGACCGACGACATCGGTCGGTTCGTGTCGCGGGTGCTCGGATCCACCGAGGTCGGGTGGAAGGATATCTTCGCCAAGGAAGGCCAGCGCTATCGGGCGCCGGTGTTGGTGATGTACCGCGGCTATACCGACGCCTCGTGCGGCGGGATGGCGCAAAGCGCGATGGGGCCGTTCTATTGTCCGGCCGACCAGAAGGTCTATCTCGACACGTCGTTCTTCCGCGAGATCGAGACCCGGTTCCGCGGTTGCGAGGGCAAGGCGTGCCAGTTCAGCCAGGCCTACGTCATCGCGCACGAGATCGGCCATCACGTGCAGAACCTGCTCGGCATCCTGCCCAGGGTGCAGCAGCGGCAGCGTGGGCTCGATCGCACCAGCGCCAACCGCCTGCAGGTGCAGGTCGAGTTGCAGGCCGACTGTCTCGCCGGCGTGTGGGCCAACCGCGAGAACGCGAACCAGCTGGCGCAGGGGCGTCCGCCGTTCATCGAGCCGGGCGACGTCGAGGCCGCGCTCAGGACCGCGGCGGCGATCGGCGACGATACGTTGCAGCGCAAGGCGACCGGGCGCGTGGTGCCCGACTCGTTCACCCACGGTTCATCCGAGCAGCGTCAGCGTTGGTTCCAGATCGGGTTCAGGGAAGGCTCGGTCAAGGCCTGCAACACGTTCGCGGCAGCTGGTTTGTGACGCGGCCGGCTGCGATGGCCGGCGTGGCGGCCGCGGCGATCACGAGGGTCGCGGTCATGCTGCGGCGTGACCGGGTGACGCCGACCGCGTTGGCGCCGGGTGTCACGCGCGGCGTCCCTCTGCTGCGTCCCCATGTCACGGTCGGATCACGATGTGTCACCCGATGATGCGCGGCTGTTCGCGCTCTGGTAACCGCCCAGGTAAACGCCTAGGTAAACGCCCAGGTAAAGGCGTGGATTGCCGATCCGTCGATCGATGCCGTCGTTGCCGCCGGCGGTACGGGGTTCACGGGGTGCGACGTCACCCCGGAAGCCGAGCCGCTGTTCGACCAGCGGATGGACGATTTTGCCACGCTGTTTCTCATGGTCAGCCATTGGTCAGCCATGCCAAGATCGGCTCCTCGGCGGTGCCGACCCGGGCCATCGCCGGGGTGGCGGCCGCCACGTACGTGTTCTGCCTGCCGGGGTTCCCCGGTGCGTGCAGGGACGCCTGGGACGAGATCCTGGTTCATCAGCTTGATTACCGCTTTCGCTCGTGCAATTTCGTCGAGATCATGCCGCGACTCGACGAGCACCTGCGGCGACCCGAGGCGAAGGGCGCGACGGTGTGAGTTTCCGCGGCGCCACCACAGGACCGATCCCATGGTACGACGACCCACCGACGCGCGCAGTGTCGCCGAAGCCGCGTTCAAGGCCGTGACGACCCGGCCGCCGCCCGGCCCCGCGCCGTTGCCCAAGCCGCCGGCGGTGCCGGGTGCGAAGGAAATGGTGTCGCTGCGCATCGATCGTGATGTGCTCGACTTTTTTCAGGCGGGCGGCCCGGGTTGGCAGGACCGCATCAATGCCGCGTTGCGCCGGGCGGCGGGTAAATAGGGCAGCGCATGGGCCGCCAGCCGCCGCAACCGGGAGGTCGGGGCGTCCGGTTTGTCGGGTTGCGCCCGGTGCGGTGGATTTGACGTTGCTGTCTCGCTTGCGGCGAGTCTCGCATGCGGCGAGCGCTGATCGGAACGGCAACTCCAAAACCGCACGAGCCTCTTGGAGTTGCCGGTGTCGATTCGGTTCCGACGTTGGTACGGCAGCGAGCGGCGGTACGGCAGCGAGCGGCCAACGGAACCGAAGGCCGGAACCCGGACACTGGTTTTGTCATGTCAGGAGATAGAGTTTGGTAGACCAATCGAAGAAGGACGACGCGCCGGCGCCGTTCACCAACGCCCAGAAGGGTGAGGACGGCCGCAGGGCGATGGCCGAGTACGAGGCCCAGGCGGCCGCGGTGCGCGCCAAGACCGAACGGCTGCGCGCGTTGCGGCTGGCCCGCGAGGCCGAGCTTGCCAAGAACGCCCCTGCCAAGCGGACCGCCAAGAAGAAGCCGGCCAAGAGCGCCGGTGCGGCGTCGACGTCTCCGGGCACGTTGTCCGATTGGCTGGACGACCAGCAGAAGACCGGCCATCGAAGCTGAGCGCCGTGCGCCTGCGGTCAGGACCGGGGCGCCGGGATGCGGATTTCGGTGCGCAACCGGACGATGTGTCGCCGGCCGAGGCGCCGGAGCAGCGCGGTCTCGGGCTCGTTTTCGTCGCGGTGACCGACCGACTGATAGAGCGCGCGCGGAATGACCAGCCCCTGGTCGGGAGCGGGGGCGCGCAAGGCGGCGGCCAGAATCGCGCCGATTTCGGCGATGGCCGAGCGGCCGCCCGAGGCGCGCCGGAACACCGCGGCCCGGGCGTGGTGGCCGGCGCCGGGGGCTTCCTCGGCGAACTGGATGGTTTCGGACACCCAGCCGGCCTGCAGGATGGCGCCGGGTCGCAGGAACAGGAGCCAGTCGCCGCGGCCGGCCGCGGCCGCCTCGCGCAGCCGAACCCCCAATGGAGCGGGTGAGGCGACCAGCGAGCACCCTGCGAGTTCGGCCACCTCGGCGGTCGCATCGGTCGAGCCGCCGTCCGCGACGATGACATCGCGCACCGCGCCGGCGACCACGCCCGGCACCAGGGCGGCGAGGGTCGGAACCAGCGCCCGTTCGGCATTGCGGGTCGGGATGATGACGCTCAGCATGTCGGTCCAGCCTTCGGCCGCAGATTATCAGCGTCGGTTTTCCGCCGCATCCCGCCTCGGCGCTTCACGCGGGATTGCTTCGGAAGCAAATCGGCGTTCGGGCGAAGGTCGGCGTTGTCCATCGGGGGGTTCGCATTCGTTCTTGTTTTGTTCGGATGACGCGGTTATCCTGTGGGCATGGCCGCTTCGCCCGCCGCACGCCGCCGTCCGCCGCCCGCGCCAGGTGACGATCCTGTCGAGTCGGGCACCGGCGTCGCGCGTCAGCGCCGGCGCGGGCGGGGCGCGACATCGAACGCCGCCGGACGCTACGAGCCGCACGCCCGCATCGCTTTCGACGACGGATGGCAGAGCCTCGAGGAACTGCCGCCGTTCAAGACCTCGGTCGGGGTCGATACCGCTCGCAAAGTCATCACCCGCAACGATTCGCCGGACATTTCGTTCGACCGCTCGATCAATCCGTATCGCGGCTGCGAACACGGCTGCATCTACTGTTTCGCCCGTCCGACCCACGCCTATCTGGGGCTGTCCCCCGGGCTCGATTTCGAGGCCAGGCTGTTTGCCAAGCCCGACGCACCGGAACTGCTCGAACGCGAGCTTGCCGCTCCGAACTACACGCCGCGCACGATCGCGATCGGTACCAATACCGATCCCTATCAGCCGATCGAACGGCAGTACGAGATCATGCGCCGGATTCTCGGCGTGCTGGACAAGGCCGGGCACCCGGTCGGGATCGTCACCAAGTCGGCGCTGATCCTGCGCGATCTCGACATTCTCGCCCGCATGGCCGAGCGCAACCTGGTCAAGGTGGCGCTGTCGGTGACGACGTTGGACCCCAAGCTCGCCCGCATCATGGAACCACGCGCGCCGACACCCGCGCGCCGGCTCGAGGCGTTGCGCGCGCTGGCCGACGCCAAGGTGCCGGTGAGCGTGATGGTCGCGCCGGTCGTTCCGGCGATCAACGACGCCGACATCGAGCGCATTCTCGATGCCGCCGCTGCCGCTGGTGTACAGGGGGCGGGCTATGTCTTGTTGCGCCTGCCGCTCGAGGTGCGCGATCTGTTCCGCGAGTGGCTGATGGAGCATTTTCCCGACCGCTATCGCCACGTGTTCGCGCTGATCCGGCAGATGCGTGGCGGCCAGGACTACGACTCGACCTTCGGCAAGCGCATGACCGGTTCTGGCCCGTATGCGTGGATGATCGGTCGGCGGTTCGAGACGGCGTGCGACCGGCTCGGGCTCAACCTGCGAAAAACCCGGCTCACCACCGAGCACTTCCGGCCGCCGCAGCCGCGGTCGCCACAGCAGCGGCCGGTACAGCTCAGCCTGTTCTGATCATGTGTTCGTACCAGGGGACAACAAGGGGGCAATATGTCGACCGCAAGATTGACCGCCATCACGCTGGGGGTTGCCGACATGCGCGCCAGCATCGCGTTCTACGGGAAACTCGGCTTTCAGCGACGGCTGCGCGCAACCGGTGAGGAGGTGGCATTCTTCGCGACCGGCGCGACCGTGTTGATGCTTTATCCGGTTGACCAGCTCGCTGCCGAGGCGGGTTTGGTCGATCTTCGTCGCCCCGACCTGTTCCGAGGCGTCACGTTGGCGTGGAACTGCGTCACGGCGGAAGAGGTCGACGCGGTGCTGGCGAACGCGATCGACGTCGGCGCGCGGCTGGTCAAACCGGCTCAGGCGACGAATTACGGTGGCTATGCCGGCTATTTTGCCGATCCCGACGGCCACGTTTGGGAGGTGGTGACGGCACCCGGCCTGGCGGTATCAAAAGATGGTCAGTTGCACGTGCCGGAATGACGTGCCGGAATGACGGTCAGGGGTGATACCGGATTGCGCCTGGGGCGGGGGTTGCACCCGATGGCTGCGTGGGCAACATGGCGGCATGAGTCGCACCTCAGGTCGCAAATCCGCCGCGCAAGTTTGTCTGCCGCTCGGCGAGGAACCGATCCGGCCTACGTTCCAACGTGAGCGCGCCGCGATGAGGCGTGGGATCTGGCCGGTGGCCGGCTGCGACGAGGCCGGCCGCGGACCGCTTGCCGGCCCGGTGGTCGCGGCGGCGGTCGTTCTCGATCCGGACCGGATCCCGCGCGGGCTCGACGATTCCAAAAAGCTCGGTCCGGCCGAGCGCGAAAAGCTCTATTGCGACATCTGCGCCAGTGCCGAGGTCGGCATTGCGTTCGGGTCGCGCGCCCGCATCGACCGCGACAACATCCGGCAGGCCTCGTTGTGGGCGCTGGCGCGCGCGGTCCTGGCCTTGCCGGTGCGGCCGAAGCTCGTCCTGGTCGACGGCGTCGACCGGATCGCCGTCGGCTGCGACTGCGAGGCCGTCGTCTCGGGTGACGCGCTGGTGCTGTCGATTGCGGCGGCCTCGATCGTCGCCAAGGTCGTGCGCGACCGCTTGATGGTGCAGGTCGGCGCCGCCCATCCGGGTTACGGCTTCGAGCGGCACATGGGGTATGGCGTGCCCGAGCATGCCCGGGCGCTCGCGCAGCTCGGACCCACCATGCACCACCGCCGGTCGTTCGCGCCGGTCGCGGCCGCCTGCCGCGACCGGTCGTCGCCGGACGGCGCGACATGACGCCGAATCCGGATGGTCCGCTCGCCGGATCGGCCGGATGGCGTATAAGGTGGCGGGCAACGTCGTTGCCAGGCCATGTTCCGAAAGCTTAACGTCCCGACGGCCCTCCACCCCAGCCTGCGAACCATGCTCTACGTCTCCATTTTCATCGAGCTGCTGCGGTCCCGGCCGCGCGTGACGTTCTGGATGGCGACGCTGTTCCAGGCGGCGATCTGGTGGCTGCTGCCCAGCATCTTCTATGCCGCGCCGCCCGGCGATCTGCCCACCGTGCTGGCCGTCGGGCACGAGTTCCAGCTCGGCACCTGGCAGGGCCCGCCGCTCGCCTTCTGGCTCGCCGAAATCGCCTGCCGGATCGGCGGGCTGCCGGGGGTGTATCTGCTGGCGCAGCTTTGCGTCATCGTGACCTACTGGGCGGTGTTCGCGCTGGCGCGCTCCATTGTCGGCATCCACCAGGCCGTGATCGCCATCCTGCTGATGGTCGGGATCTCGACCATGACGCTGCCGACGGCGGACTTCGGCCCCGGCGTCCTGGCGATGCCGCTGACCGCGCTGGTGGTGGCGAGTTTCTGGCAGGCGATCGGTGAAGGCCGGCGCAACGCCTGGTTCCTGCTGGCGATCGAGGTCGGCCTGCTGCTGCTCACGACTTACGCGGGGCTGGTCCTGCTCGGGCTGATTGTCGCCTTTATCGCCACCACCCGGCGCGGGCGGGCGATTCTCGCGACCGTGGACCCCTGGAGGGCCGGCATCGTGATCATGGTGATGCTGTTTCCGCATCTCATCTGGCTCGACGCGTCGAGCGGCGGGGCGATCAGGGCGGCGCTGCGGGGGCTGGCTCGCGCCGACGTGGTCGAAGCCAACCTGTCGATGTGGTTGCGCACGGGCGCGACGGTGGCGGCGTCCCACGCCGGGGTCATCGTCCTGGTCGCGCTGGCGACCGTGCCGTGGTTCCGCGGCGACGACCCGGCGCCGACCTTCGTGCGCGACAAGATCGATCCGTTTGCGCGCCGGTTCGTGTTCTTCTTCGCCATCGCCCCGGTCGTGGTGGCGACCATCGTGGGCGTGATCGTCGGCGATCATGGCCCGATCGGCGGGCTCGGGCCGCATGTGATCCTGTCGGGGCTTGCGGTGGTGATCATGGCCGGCCCGGTGATCGCGGTGCAGCGGCATCGCATCGTCGGTTTTGCCTGGGGGGCGCTTCTGGTCGTGCCGGCGGTGGTTACCGTCGCCTCGATCGTGATCCTGCCGTGGACGGTCGGCATCGATCTTCGCGTCTCGCTGCCGGCCCGGAACATGGGCCGCTTCTTCGCCGACACGTTCGAGCGCAGCACCGGCCGACCGCTGCAGATCGTGACCGGCGACCGGCGGCTCGTCGCTCTGGTGGCCATCGGGGCGCGCGAACGCCCGAGTGTCTACGACTACGCCCGCCCCGACCGCACGCCGTGGGTCGGTCAGAACGATATCCGCCGCAACGGCGCCATCATCGTCTGGCCCGCCGCCGATACCGCCGGCACGCCGCCGGCCGACATCCGGGCTCACTTTCCCGAACTTCAGGTCGGCCTGCCGCGGGCGTTCGAGTATCTGGTTCAGGGGCGGCTGCCGTTGCTCCGGGTGGGCTGGGGCATCGTCCGGCCGCAATCGCCGCCGTGACGCCGGATCACGCCACGATCCGCGGATGGAATCTCGCCCGCAGGCCACGCGGGGGCACTGAAATCGGCGCCGGGGCGCTCATCCCAGGGACTTGCGGATCGCCAGAAAATCCCGCCAGACAAGGCGCTTGGCCAGCGGTTGCCGCAGCAGATAGGCGGGATGCAGCGTCGCCATCGCGCGGATCTCGCGGCCGCCGTTGTGGTAGGTCATCCACCGGCCGCGCGCTTTCATGATGCCGTCTTTGACTTCGAGCAGCGTCTGCATCGAGGGGCCGCCGAGGCAGACCAGCACATCGGGATCGGCCAGCTCGATCTGGCGTCGGATGAACGGCAGGCAGATCAGGGTCTCCTGCGGGGTGGGCGTGCGGTTGCCGGGCGGGCGCCAGGGGACGACATTGGCGATGTAGACGGCGGTACGGTCAAGCCCGATGGATTTGAGCATGCGGTCGAGCAATTGGCCCGAACGGCCGACGAAGGGGAGCCCCTGCCGGTCCTCCTCGTAGCCGGGTGCCTCGCCGACCAGCATCAGCCGCGCACCCGGATGGCCGTCCGCGAACACCAGCCGCGTCGCGGTGGTGCGCAGGGCACAGCCTTCGAAACGCTCCAGGATGGCCTTGAGATCGTCCAGCGAGCGGGCACGCTCGGCGGCCTCCCGGGCGGCCATCACCGCCTCCTCCGGGGCGGGCGGTGCGGGCGGCGGCGGCGCGGACGCAGCGGGGGCCTGGCGCCACGACAGGGCAGGGCGACCGCCGGCGCCTGGAGGGGGGGCGGGCGGACTGTCGGTGCTCGGTTGTGGAGGCGGCTCGGCAAACCGGTCGACCGGCACTTCGCCGAGCGCGGTGTCGACGCCGGCTTCGGCGTAGAAGTCGAGCAGTTCGCGGGCGGCTTTGGTCAGGTCGGGCGTCAGTGTCGGGGCCGGCTGGACCGGGGGGAGACATTACGCTGCCGGCCCGGCGGAAGATACCCGTCGGGTGCGGCCGGATCGCAGCAGCGGCCCCGCGGCTGCAATTGTCACGGCGGGGAATTCGTGAAAAACATGACTTTCAGAATTCCGCTTTCTTTCGCACCGCGGGTCTGCAGGACCCGTAACATTGCTGGTGTCCTGTCGAATCCGACGTTCCCGCCGTGCTTGGCCGCAATCACAGGGCGAACTCCGGTCTCGGGGCCTCAGCCTGGGCGCACAGGAGCGCAGCCATGTCTGAAGCGATGTCTCGTGAGGAATTGCCGGCGCGCGAAGCGATGGACTTCGATGTCGTGATCGTGGGGGCGGGGCCGAGCGGATTGTCGGCGGCGATCCGCCTCAAGCAGATTGCGCCGGAGGCGTCGGTCGTCGTGGTCGAAAAGGGATCGGAGGTCGGGGCGCACATTCTGTCCGGCGCGGTGATCGATCCGGTCGGGCTCGACCGGCTGCTGCCCGACTGGCGCAGCGAGGACACCCCGGTCAAGACGGCGGTCACCGCCGACCGGTTCTACATGCTGACAGGCCAGCGGGCGCTGCGTCTGCCTGGTGTGACGATGCCGCCGTTGATGAGCAACCACGGGGCTTTCATCGTGTCGCTCGGCGAGGTCTGCCGCTGGCTCGCCACCAAGGCGGAGGCGCTCGGGGTGGAAATCTATCCGGGATTCGCGGCCGCGGAGGTTCTGCATGGCGACGACGGCGCGGTTGTCGGCATCGCCACCGGCGACATGGGGATCGACAAGGAGGGCCGGCGCAAGGACACCTTCACCCGCGGCATGGAGCTCAAGGCCAAGTACACGCTGTTCGCCGAAGGGGCGCGCGGCCATCTGACCAAACAGCTGATCGCCCGCTACGGGCTCGATGCCGGGCGGGAGCCGGCAAAATTCGGCATCGGCCTCAAGGAGCTGTGGCAGGTCGCGCCGGACCGCCACCATCCCGGCCTGGCACAGCATACCTTCGGCTGGCCGCTCGACGGCAGGACCGGAGGGGGGTCGTTCCTGTATCACTATGGGGACAACCTGGTTGCGGTCGGGTTCGTCATCCATCTCAATTACCAAAACCCGTATTTGTCGCCGTTCGAGGAATTCCAGCGGTTCAAGACCCATCCGCTGGTGCGCGGCACGTTTGCGGGCGGCGAGCGGATCGGCTACGGGGCCCGGGCGATCAGCGAGGGCGGTTGGCAATCGGTTCCCAAGGTGTCGTTCCCGGGCGGTGCCCT
>JAVBUK010000485.1:0-6648 GCA_031555345.1 Xanthobacteraceae bacterium
ATGGCAAGCCGATCGCGGTGCTGCCGGGGTTTCCGACTTCCGCGATCTTCACATTTCACGCCTTTGTGGCGCCGGTCATCCGCGCGCTCGCCGGCCTTCCGGCCGACGCGGCCAGGACGGTCAGCGCACGCGTGCCGGTGCGCATCGCCTCCGAGAGGGGACGGCAAGAGTTCCTGCTGGTCGCGCTGGTCGAGGGCGAGGACAGTCTGATCGCGTTCCCGACCGGCAAGGGATCGGGCTCGGTCACCGCGTTCTCGCAGGCCGACGGCTTCCTGGCGATCGACGCACTGGCGTCCTCGCTCGACGCCGGTACCGAGGCCGAAGTGACCCTGATCGGCGAAGCCACCCGCCCGCCCGATCTGGTGATCATGGGCAGCCATTGCGTCGCCCTCGACGTCGTGCTCGGGCAGCTGGCCGCGCAGGGCTTTACTGCCCGCTCCATCGCCATCGGCAGCAGCGGCGGCGTCGCCGCATCGGAGCGCGGCGAATGCGATCTGGCGCCGGTCCACCTGCTCGACCCGGCCGGCGTCGCCTACAATACGCATCTGCTGCATCCGGGCGTGTCGCTGGTGCCGGGCTGGCGGCGCATGCAAGGCTTCGTGTTCCGCCCTGACGACACGAGGTTCGCCGGCCACACCGCCCAGACCGCGATCGAGACCGCCCTGGCCGATCCCTCCTGTCTGATGGTCAACCGCAACGCCGGCGCCGGAACCCGCATCCTGATCGACCGGCTGCTCGCGGGCCGACGGCCCGCCGGATATGCCAACCAGCCGAAGTCGCACAATGCGGTCGCGGCCGCCGTGGCGCAGGGACGGGCCGACTGGGGTATCGCCATCGCGTCGGTGGCGAAGCTCTACGGCCTGGCGTTCCTGCCTGTGGCACCGGAGCATTACGATTTTCTGCTGGTGGAAAAGCGACGCGAACGCCCGGCCGTGCAGGCGTTCCTGGCGGCGCTGCGCGACCCGACAGTCCGCGCGGAGATCCGCGCCGCCGGCATGCAGATCGACGATCCCGAATCGGCGTGAGGCCTCAGCCGCGGCATGCTGCCCGCCATCGGCCCGCACGCCGGTGCGAACCCGGCGGCGGTCTGCGACCAACCCGGGCCGCGGGTGACCGGAAGGAACCGGCGCGGCGGGCGAAACTTGCCATAATGTCGGATCCGATCGATCGTTTTGTCGATCCGGCGGAATTTCGTCAGGCCCGAACCATCGGTCACCAAATGTTCAAGCGGATGGCCGATGATGGCACTATCGAGGCTGTCTGCCGCAGCGGCCAGCCCCGATGCTGCAGAGCGAGCTGTTGCCACCCCGGGGCAGCCATCCCGGACCGTTGGCGCTGGAGAGGGTAAATGAACAGTATCGTGGTCGCCACCGACCTGTCCGCGGGGTCCGAGCGTGCGGTGCGACGAGCAGTCGTGCTGGCCGCACAGACGGGCGCCCGCGCCACCTGCCTGCACGTTGTCGACAGCAAGCTGGCAGGCGATGCAGTCGAAGCGCGCCGCCGCGAGGCCGACGCCGCGATCCGGGCCCAGCTCGCCGGCACCCATAATGTGCCGGTTTCCGTGCAGGTGGTCCAAGGCAATCACGTCGACGCGATCCTCAAGACGGTTCAGGACGAAGCCGCCGACATCGTGGTGATCGGTCAGCATCATTCGGTTACCGAGCTCGACCTGTTCCGTGGCTCGACCGGCGAACACATGCTCAAGCGGGGGGCGCGGCCCGTGCTGCTGGTCAAGCAGGCCGTCACGGCCCACTACCGACGCATCCTGGCGGCCATCGACTTTTCCACCCCGGCACGACGCGCCGTCGAGTTCATCGCCGCGAACTTTCCCACGGCGGAAACGACACTCATTCACGCCTTCCATGCCGTGCCGCGCGTTACCACCGGCGACCTGCTGGATGCTCAGATCGCTGACTTCCTCGCCGGAATCGCGCCCCTGCCACCGGTCCGGAAGATCGTCGAAGAGGGGCCCCCGGCACCGACCCTGCTCAAGGCGATCGAGCGCCTCGCCCCCGATCTCGTCGTGGTCGGCACGCACGGCCGCGCTGACCCCGGCCCGCAGCGGGTCGGCACGGTGGCCGAACGCGTGCTGTCCCAATCGCCCGTGGACATCCTCGCGGTGCGCGGCTAGGGGGCCGGCTACCCTGCGTCGAGGCGGAAGGTATCGGGCGTCGGCTGGCGGGTTCAGGTGCCGCACCGCGAAAGCCGAGCCGTTGCCAGGAGGCTTGCTCTCAGGAGGCTCGCCCTTCGGTTCCGCACATCAAGGAGGGCACCGGTTCCACGTTGCACCGGCCGCACATATCGGCATGATGCCGAACGGGGTCACCGGCTTTCGGGAAACGGCTTCACCAGGAAACGCCGGGGCGGAATGTCCTACTGCTCCCGGCTGCAGGGAAAGACATGCGAATCATCGGACTTGCGGGATGGAGCGGTGCCGGCAAAACGACGCTCATCGCCAAGCTCATTCCCGCCATCATTGCGCGCGGCCTGAGCGTATCGACGGTCAAACACGCCCATCATGGCTTCGACGTCGACCATCCGGGCAAGGATTCCTTCACCCATCGCGCCGCCGGCGCGACCGAGGTGCTGGTGGCCTCCGCAATTCGGTTTGCGCTGTTGCATGAGCTGCGCAACACGCCGGAGCCGCCGTTTTCCGAATTGCTGCAGAAGATGTCGCCGGTCGACCTGGTGCTGGTCGAGGGTTTCAAACGCGAGCCGCACCCCAAGCTCGAAGTGCATCGCGCGGTGAACGGCAAACCACTGATCTATCCGGAAGACCCCTACGTCATGGCGATCGCCACCGACGCGCCGCTCGCCGACGTGCCGCTGCCGTGGGTTCTGCTCGACGACGTTCCGGCGATCGTCGACCTGCTCGTCACCCACGCGATGCCGATCGAGAAGTTCACGAGCGCCTGATGGCCCAGCTGACCGATGACTGCTTCGCGTTCTCCGGGCCGCTGCTGCCGATCGACGAAATCGAACGGATCATCGCCGTGCGCGTGACGCCGGTCGGCGAACGCGAGACCGTATCGCTCGCGAACGCGGTCGGTCGGGTCGCCGCCGTCGACGTGACGGCGCCGCTGAATCTTCCGCCGTTCGACAATTCCGCCGTCGACGGATTCGCGGTGCGCCACGCCGATCTCGCGGCAACCGGCGAAACGCGGCTCGCGGTGACCGAACGCATCGCCGCCGGCCAGCCGGCAGAGCGCCCGATCGCGACCGGGACGGCAGTGCGCATCTTTACCGGCGCACCGATGCCGGCCGGCGCCGACACCGTGTTCATGCAGGAGGATTGCCGCACCGAGGGCGACGTCGTGGTGTTGCCACCGGGGCTCGAGCCCGGCGCCAACCGCCGCCTCGCCGGCGAGGACATCGCGGTCGGCGCACCGGCGATCCCGGCCGGGCGTCGGCTGCGGCCCCAGGATATCGCGCTCGCGGCCGCGATCGGGCTGACCTCGCTGACGGTGTACCGGCGGGTCCGCGTCGCGCTGTTCTCGACCGGCGACGAGGTGATCGAACCCGGCGCGGCGCGGCGCGCAAGCGCGATCTACGACGCCAACCGCTATCTGCTCGCCGCGCTGCTGTCGCGGTTCGGTGCGGCGACGACGGATCTCGGCATCCTGCACGACGATCCCGCCGAGCTCGCCCAGGCGCTGTCGAACGCGGCCGCGGACCACGACCTGATCCTCACCTCCGGCGGGGTGTCGACCGGCGAGGCCGATCACGTGCGCGCGGCGGTCCAGGCGATCGGCTCCCTGGTGTTCTGGCGGGTCGCCATCAAGCCGGGCCGGCCGGTGGCGATGGGCGTCATCCCGGGACCGGACCGCGGCCAATCTGCCGCGCTCGCGGGCCTGCCCGGCAATCCGGCCGCAGCCTTCATCACCTTCGTGCGGGTGGTGCGGCCGCTGCTGCTGCGCCTCGCCGGTGCACTGCCGCAGCCGCCGACGTTCCTGCCGGTGCGCGCGGCATTCGATTATCGCAAGCGCAAGGGACGCCGCGAATACGTGCGCGCCAGCCTGCGCATGGCGACGGACGGCACGATCGAGGCCGTCAAGTTTCCGCACGAGGGCGCGGGCCTGATCACCTCGCTGACCGAGACCGACGGCCTGGTCGAGCTCTCCGAGGAATGCACCGGAATCGAGCCCGGCACCCTGGTCGGCTTCGTGTCGTACGCCGCGCTGACGGAATAGCCGCGACCAGCGCGCCGCCCGGAAACGTGTCAGCCTATCCTTCCCTCGCTTCGGTGGCGCGCGCCGACGGACGACCCGCAAACGACGCGGCCCACGCCGCCAGCCGGGGATGATCCGGCCGCCAATTCGAATCGGCAAAGCGGAAATCGAGGTACTGAACCGCACAACCGAGGGCGATGTGTCCGATGTCGAACGGCGTCGCCGCGAGATCGTCGGCCTCGCCCTCCAGCGCCGCCAACGTCGCCGCGAGCTTGGCCGCAAAGATGTCGAGCAGGTCCTGCGCCGGATGCTCGCGCTCCCGCTCGCTGCGCCACAGCAACAGGAAGTCGCACATCCCGTCACCGAGCGCACATCGGCGCAGCGCGACCCAGCGCGCGCCGGGCTCGGACGGGAACAGCTTCGGGCCGTCGTGCAGGCTGTCGAGATACTCGCAAATGACCTGCGAGTCGTACAGAACACGCCCGTCGTCGAGAACCAGGGTGGGGATCTTGTTGAGCGGATTGTCCGACAGCAGCGACCGGTTCAGCTGCCGCGTGCCGACGACCGTCCGCGTCGGCTCAAGCCGGGTCGCGAGCCCCGCCTCGTGTGCGAAGATCATCACCTTGCGCACGAAAGGAGAGCGAGGAGACCAGTGAAGCTTCATGAGATGTCACCACTTGCCCGATGGCGGCACTGCGCCATGCCCGGCCCGAACGCGTTCATGGACGAACCGGCCGCGATGCGTTCCGCCTGGGCGGCGTCTTCCGGCGTGTTGACGTTGAAGAACGGATCGAACGGTTCGGCCGGCCATTCGGCGACCACGACGCCATGCCGGCGGGTCCAAAGGTCGATCTTGTGCATCCCCTCGACGGTCAACGCCAGCCGCAGATCTTCGCGCAGCGAAACCGGCCACAGTCCGACCACCGGATGGCGCCGTTCGCCCGAACGGGCGCAGGCCAGCGCCGTGCCCTCGCGGCGGCGCGCCTCGTGCAACCGCGGCACCAGATCGGCCGGCACGAACGGACAATCGCCCGGCACGCTGACGACGAACGCGCATTCCGGCGCGTAGGCCACCGCCCAGTCGAGGCCCGCCAGAACGCCGGCGAGGGGGCCGGCGAAGTCGGGGACGCCATCCGGTACGACCGGCACGCCGGTCAGATGAAATCGCGCCGGATCGCCGTTGGCGTTGAGCACGATGCCGCTGCAGTGCGGTCTCACACACGCCAGCACACGCTCCAGGATGATCGTCCCGCCGATCGGGATCAACGCCTTGTCGATACCACCCATCCGGCGCGCGAGGCCGCCGGCGAGCACCAGGCCGAGGGTGGGAGGGAAGTTCGTCATGAAAGCCTGTCCTGCACGCGCCCGCACCGCGTCAATCGTCATGCATGGCCGCCTTGCGCCGGTGCCTGGCGCCCTCCTCCTCGACCAGCGCGAGGTCCTGGTCGAACACGATACGGTCCTCGCCGGCGAGCGCCAGAAAGCGCCTGCCGCGGGCACGCCCGATCAGCGTGAGGTTGGCCTTGCGGGCGAGTTCGACTCCCCAGGCGGTGAAGCCGGAGCGAGAAACCAGGATCGGGATGCCCATGCGCACGGTCTTGATCACCATTTCGGAGGTGAGGCGTCCAGTGGTGTAGAAGATTTTGTCGCCCGGGTCGACGCGCTCCTGGAACATCCAGCCGGCGATCTTGTCGACCGCGTTGTGGCGCCCGACGTCTTCCATGTACACCACCGGCCGGTTCGCGCAGGCCAGCACGCAGCCGTGGATGGCGCCGGCTGCGAGATAGAGCGACGGCGTGGTGTTGATCGTGTGGGTGAGGGCATAGAGCCACGAGGTGTGCAGCTTGGCGGCGGGCAGCCGGGCCGCCTCGATCACCTCCATCAGGTCGCCGAACACGGTACCCTGGGCGCAACCGGAGGTCTGCGCCTTCTTCTTCATCTTGTGTTCGTAGTCGGTGGCGCGTTCGGTGCGCACCACCACCACCGCGAGCTCCTCGTCGTAGTCGACGCCGACGACGACGTCGTCCGGTGCCAGCATGTTCTGGTTCAACAGGTAACCCATGGCAAGATAGTGCGGGTAATCGTTGATCGTCATGGCGGTGACGATCTCCTGACCGTTGAGGAAGATCGTCAGGGCGCGCTCGACCGTCACGGTGGTCTCGACCCGTGCGCCGGTGTGATCGACGCCGGTGACGCGCTCGGACAGCCGCGGATCGGATGGGTCGGGGCGAATGCGGTATTCACAGAGGGGGTCTTTCATGCCGCGACAATGTCGGTTGCGGGGTGGGTTTTCAAGGGCGTGGCCGCCCCCCGAGGCCGTCGGGGGCCGCGCGACGACCCGCGTGGCCCCGCCAAACAATTGTGATTGCGCGGGAAACGCCGAGCGGCCGAGCCTTGTCACGGTCGCGGCGGCGGCTATAGTCCGCAGCCGGCGACGGGATGCTGGTGGCATGGCGGGGCGGCTGTTGGTTGGTGCAGC
>JAVBUK010000388.1:0-7600 GCA_031555345.1 Xanthobacteraceae bacterium
GCCCGGCGGCCCCGCCCGGGTCCAGGCGGCCGGGATCCAATCCGTCCGGATCCAATCCGGCCGGGTCCGAGCGGCAGGCGAACAACCGGGCGGAAAAGAGCGCCGGGCGGCGCAGCGCCATCGTGGCCGCCGCGCTGCAGGAGTTCTGTGCCAGGGGGTATGCGGCCGCGCGCCTCGACGACGTGGCACGGCGGGCGGGGGTCGCGAAGGGGACGATCTACCTGCATTTCCGCGACAAGGAAGCGCTGTTCCAGGAGATCGTGCGGACCATGCTGGCGCCGATGATTTCCGCCATCGAGCAGGCGCCGCCGCCCGGCGTCCCGATCCGCGCCCTGGTGCAGCAGCGGGTCGAGGTGTTCATCCGCGAGGTCTATGCCACCGAGCGGTGCGACGTGTTGCGCTTGGTGATGGCCGAAGGCCCGCGATTCCCGGAGCTCGCCGAATTTCACTATCGCACCGTGGTCGCTCGCGCGATCGCCGCGATCCGGGCGCTGCTGGAGGCGGCGGCCGCGCGCGGCGAGCTTGCCCATGCGGAGCTGGTCGGCTTTCCGCAACTGGTGGTCGCGCCGTTGCTGATGTCGGTCGTCTGGAACGGCCTGTTCGAGCGGTTCGCGCCGCTCGACGTCACGGCGCTGATGCGCACGCATCTCGACATGCTGTTCGGAAAGGAAGGCGCGCCATGAAGGTCGCATGGGTCGCGGCGCTGGGCGTGATCGCGCTGCTCGGCGGCTGCAACGACCGGCCGAGGCCGTACCAGGGCTGGGTCGAAGCGAACCTGATCTTCGTCGGCCCCGACGAGGCGGGGCGGGTGGAAACCCTGACGGTGCGCGAGGGCGATCCGGTCACGGTGGGCCAGCCGTTGATGACCGTCGACTCCGACCTGCAACGCGCCGATCTCAACCTGAACCAGGCGTCGCTGGCCAACGCGCAGCAGACGTTCCAGCGTGCCCAGCAGCTGCTGAAGAGCGGCACCGGCACCCAGAAGGATTTCGATTCCGCGCAGGCGGCGTTGCGCGAGGCGGAGGCGCGGGTGGTGTCGTCGCAGACCCGGCTCACCCGCCGCAAGCTCGCGAGCCCGGTGACCGGGACGGTCCAGCAGGTGTTCTTCCGCCCCGGCGAGGTGGTGGCCGCCGGCAAGCCGGTGCTGGCGCTGCTGCCGCCCGGCAACATGAAGGTGCGCTTTTTCGTCCCGGAGACCGAGCTCGCCAAGATCACCTACGGCGACCGCGTCGACGTCAATTGCGACGCCTGCGGGGCCGGCATCCAGGCGCGCGTCAGCTTCATTTCGCGGAGCGTCGAATACACGCCGCCGGTGATCTTCAGCCTGGAGGAGCGCGCCAAGCTCGTCTATCTCGTCGAGGCGTTGCCGACCGAGCCGGCCCGCCTGCGGCTCGGGCAGCCGGTCGACGTCGCGCGGGTGCCGAAGCAGGCCGCCGCGACCGCCGAGGCCAAGCCGTGACCGCGACCCCTGACGTCGTCATCGAGGTCGAGGGGCTGACCAAGTCGTTCGGCCCCCGCACTGTCGTGCGCGACCTGTCGATGCGGGTGAGGCGAGGGGAGATCTACGGCTTTCTCGGGCCGAACGGGTCGGGCAAGACGACCACGATCCGGATGCTGTGCGGCCTGCTGACGCCGGATTCGGGCCGCGGAACCTGTCTCGGATACGACATCCGCACCGAAGCCGACAAGATCAAGCGCCACGTCGGTTACATGACGCAGCGCTTCAGCCTGTACGAGGATCTGTCGGTGCGCGAGAACCTCGAGTTCGTCGCCCGGGTCTACGGTGTCGGCGAGCCGGTCGCCGCCGCGCGGGCGATGATCGGGCGGCTCGGCCTGACCGGGCGCGAGGAGCAGCTCGCCGGCACGCTGTCGGGCGGCTGGAAGCAGCGGCTGGCGCTCGGCGCCTGCACGCTGCCCGGGCCGCAGCTGCTGCTGCTCGACGAGCCGACCGCCGGCGTCGATCCCAAGGCCCGGCGCGAATTCTGGAACGAGATCCATACCCTCGCCGGCGAAGGGCTCACGGTGCTGGTTTCTACCCACTACATGGACGAGGCGGAGCGCTGTCACGAGATCGCCTACATCGCCTACGGCGAACTGCTCACCCATGGCACCGTCGATGACGTGGTCGCGCACTCTCGTCTGACCACCTACACGGTGAGCGGCAACGACCTGACCGAGGTCGGCATCGAGCTCGCCCGCCGGGACGGCGTCTCGAGCGTCGCTCCGTTCGGCGCCAGCCTGCATGTGTCCGGCCGCGACGGCGCGGCGCTGGAGGCGGCGATCGCCGACTTCAAGGCGCGTCCGGCGCTGAACTGGCAGCGGTCGGAACCGTCGCTGGAAGACGTGTTCATCGAACTGATGAGCCGCGCGCAGGACAACTTCAAATGAGCCTCTGGCCGATCTCGGCGGGGTTTCGCCGCCGCACCTGGGCGATGCTGGTGAAGGAGTTCATCCAGCTCCGGCGCGACCGGCTGTCGTTCGGGATGATCGTCATGATCCCGCTGGTGCAGCTGGTCCTGTTCGGCTACGCCATCAACACCACGCCGCGCGACCTGCCCACCGGCGTATTGGTGCAGGAATCGACCGACCTCGCCCGCACCGTGCTCAAGGCACTGGAGAACACGCGCTACTTCAAGATCACCGAACGCGTGCGCACCGAGCAGGAATTCGACCGGCTGCTGCAGTCCGGGCGCGTTCTGTTCGCGATCGAGATCCCGGTGAACTTCGCCCGCGACGTCCGGCGCGGCGACCGTCCGGCCCTGCTGGTCGCCGCCGACGCCACCGATCCGGTCGCCGCCGGAACCGCGCTCGGCGCCCTGAGCGGGGTGGTGAACAGCGCACTGGCCAACGAGCGCGGGCTGCCCGACCCCGGAACCCCGCTGTTCGATATCCGGGTGCACGCCCGCTACAATCCCGGCGCGGTGAGTGCGCTCAACATCGTGCCCGGCCTGGTCGGAACGATCCTCACCATGACGATGCTGATCTTCACGGCGCTGTCGGTGACCCGCGAGATCGAGCGCGGCACGATGGAGAGTCTGTTGGCGATGCCGATCTCGCCGCTCGAGGTGATGGTCGGCAAGATCGTGCCCTACGTCATGGTGGGCTTCGTCCAGGCGAGCCTGATCATCGGCATCGGAGTCCTGCTGTTCGGCGTCCCGCTGCTCGGCAACCTGTACCTGCTGGCGGCCCTGTCGACGCTGTTCATCACCGCCAACCTGTCGATCGGCTACACCTTCTCGACCGTGGCGCAGAACCAGCTGCAGGCGATGCAGATGTCGATCATGTTCTTTCTGCCGAACATCCTGCTGTCGGGTTTCATGTTCCCGTTCGCCGGCATGCCGTCCTGGGCGCAGTGGATCGGCGAGTTCCTGCCGCTCACCCACTATCTGCGGATCGTGCGCGCGATCATGCTCAAGGGGGCCGCGCTGGAGAGCCTGCACACCGACTCCCTGGCGCTCGCCGGTCTGACGCTGCTGGCCATGACGATCGCGGTCACCCGCTTTCGCCGCACGCTGGATTGACCCCGGCTGGCGATCGGCTGTGGCAGCCTTTTGTCGGCTCGCATTGCCGGCGGGGTTCGATCATCAGGCCTGCCCATCCCGTTCGGCCATGCGATCGCCGGGGGCTTCGCGGATGCTGCACGGGTTGAAGCCGTCTTGTCCGCAATCAGTCCGTGTGGTGAATTCGACGTGTCGCGCCGCGGCTCTGATAACCGATTGCTAGGGCAGCAGTATCGACCCGCGTCGGGTGGCGCCTTGGGCTTGCTGAACGTCACTGTCCCGCGGGCGTCACGATCTCTTTGGCGCAGCTTCACAGTTTTGCATGGCGCCAGCGTTGGTTGGGTATTCCTTGGGCGGTTCTCATGGGCGGTGCGCGTGATCGAAGCAGACAAGCCGCCTTCTCAAGTAGTATCAAAATAACAATACGGTTATATTTTTTTCGTCAAGACGAGCAGATGTTTTGTTTCGCCGTTGTTGAAAAATGAGCCCTGGCAGGACCGGATCTGACCGAGAGATGCGTCATTTTGACAAATAATGTCGCCGAGCCGTCTATGATAACAATATTCACGTGATGCGCTCCAACAGGCGTGAGGGGTGAGCCCAATGGAACTGACAGTGATCGCGATCGTGGTCGTCGCCTGCCTCGTGTTGGTTCATGCGGCTATGGTCCGCATCCGTCGCGCGCACGCATGTCTTCTCCATGCCGACGGACCGCATGTCGACACGAAGCGTTACATTCGCCGCATCGAGGAATTGGCGGTGCGGTACGACCCTTACGACAAGATGTCGGCGGCAAATCGGATCACCGCGGCGGCCACCTGCTGACCGCCGTCCGGTCCTGACGGGCCAACGAAAGGGCCGCGATAGCGGCGCGCGTGGGGTCGGCGCAGTTGGGAGCAGGACAGGCGCCTGCCGAAACGGTCGGGCGTCGTTTCAGACAGGTCCTGCCCCGGTCTGCGTGGATGTCGGTCCTGAGGGGGTGACGCCAGTTCGGCACAGGAGCGGTCGGGAGGCCGCTCCTGTGGCGTTTCGGCCGCGGCATCGATCGAAAAATCCTTTGCCCTTTTCGGGAGATCCTTCGCCGGGAAGCGGTCGAAGCGGGCGCCGGCGCAATTGTCCTGGTTGAGAGCCACCGCGGGGGGAGGTCGTGCCCGCCGGCAGGTGCACGGCGGACCGGCGCATGACCTCGACTCGCGGGATCCGGTTTTCGAATGGAAAGGTGCGCGGCCCAAATGCCGGAGCCGGATGGCGATGCGGGCTGGCATCATCCGGTCTCAGCTTCGGCGGGAGGTGGCGACGCGCTCGATCAGCGCCATCGCGGCGGCGGGAGCGCGGATTTTTCCCTCGTGGATCACATAGGCGAAGACGTCGCGCGGCCGCGGGTCCGGTGCGGCGTCGGCGTCGATCCGGGTGAGATCGTCCGGCGCGCCGCCGTCCGCCCAGGTGCGCAGGCGGCGCGCCCAGTCGGCGAGCGCGGCGTCCGGATAGCCGGTGTTGACCGCATCCTTTCCCTTCTGCAGCCGCGCATAGACGAAATCGCCGACGAGGTCGGCGATGGCCGGATAGGTGGCGTGCTCGGCGTAGACGACGGGGACGGCGAAGCGCCGCAGCAGCGCGATGAATGCCGGCGTGCAGAAACTGTCGTGGCGCACTTCGACGACGTGGCGCAGCCTTTGTCCGTCGACCGTGGCGGGCAGCAGTTCGAGGAAGGCGCCGAAATCCGCTTCGTCGAACTTCTTGGTCGGGGCGAACTGCCACAGGATCGGACCGAGACGGTCGCCGAGCTCGCTGATGCCGGAATCGACGAACCGCTTGACCGAATTCCCGGCTTCGGCCAGCACGCGGCGGTTGACGGCGAAACGCGGACCCTTGAGCGCGAACACGAATCCGTCCGGCACCTCGGCCGCCCACGTGCGATAGCTCGCCGCCGACTGGGTGCGATAGAACGTGCCGTTGACCTCGATCGACGTCAGGTGTCGGGCGGCGTATTCGAGTTCGCGGGCATGCGGCAGTCCTGCAGGATAGAATATTCCGCGCCAGGGCGCGTAGGTCCAACCGCCGATTCCGAGATAGATGCGTCCGCGCCGGGTTGTCATGGGCGTCTCCTCCGACCCGCATTGTACCGGGGGATCGGCCGCGATGCAGCCATCGGCGTTGGTGGCCGGCGGTGGTCGTGACGCATGGAATCCCATCGCGGCCTCACATGCCGTCGCCGACCGCCGGTTGCAGCGTGGCGCCACCACCTGAGTTCAGGCCGTGTGACCGGCGCGTTACACCGGGTGTTTATTCGTGCAGATCGCGGTCGCGCCTCTTGCGTCCCGAGCCGGCTTCCGTCATAGAGCCGCTTCTTCGTTCAGCCTCGTGTCCGGTTTTTTCATCCGGCTGGCGCGGGCCGCGGTGCGGTTTCGTGTTCCGCTGATCGAGGAAAGTGGTCGGCATGCCGTGTGGCATCCAACCAATCAACTGCGAGGATAGCTCAGTTGGTAGAGCAGGTGACTAATAATCATCGGGTCGCGGGTTCGATTCCCGTTCATACGCTCCGGTTCAGCCTGTAACGCTGACAACCAATTGTTGGGGACCGGACGCGCGCTTCAGTCGCGGTCCGGCCGATCCGTCGCCAGACGTTTCGTTCGCGCCAAGACACCGTGAGACCGGCTTGCGCCGGGGCGGATACCGCCTGCGCGCCGGTGGGCTCACCGATCGACCTTGCGCCGTGGCGCCGGGGCGAGCGTGTGCGCCTGCCGTCCGCCCAGGCTCAAGCCCGGGCCCGTCGTGCTGATGGGAAGCGGCGTCCGGAACCTGTTTCCTCGTGCGGCAACCGAGGCCGGGCGGCGTGATCCGTCCCGGCCGACACAGGAGACCTGCCATGAGCCGGCATTTTTTCGTGCTGCGCGCAACCGTGAAGGACGGCGAGCGCGCCATCCTGACGCGCAACGGCCGGTTCGAGCGGCTGCTCGAGCCCGGTCGTCACCGGCTGTTCGATCCCGTGGGGGCGCTCGCGGTCGAGCTGTTCCCGATCGTCCGTGCCGAGTTTCCGGCGGATCGCTACGCCGTCCTCAAGACGGCGCGCCCGGCGCTCGCCGAGGAACTGTTCGCGGCGGTGGAGACGCGGGCGAACGAAATCGCCATCGTGTGTCTGGACGGGCGGCCGGTTCACCTGATGGGGCCGTGGCAGACCCGGGTGTTCTGGAAGGTCGCGACCCGCGTCGACGTCGAACGCATCGACGTGGCGAGCGACCCGAAGGTCCGGCCCGAGCATCTGGCGATGGTGGCGCGCGAGCGCAACCTTCAGATGACCGAGCAGGTGGTCGAGAACCACGAGGCGGGTCTGTTGTTCGTCGAGGGCCGGCTGGTCGAGCGGCTCGCCCCGGGTCGGCACGCGTTCTGGCCGGCGGGTCGCAAGATCGAGGTCAAGCGGGTCGATCTGCGGCCGCAGGCGGTCGAGATCACGGCGCAGGAAATGCTGACCCGGGATCGCATTTCCTTGCGGGTGACCCTCACCGCGTTCCGCCGGATCGTCGATCCGGAGCGCGCGGTGAGCACGATCCCGGACGTGGATGCGTGGCTGTACCGGTTGGTGCAGTTCGCGATCCGCGATGCGGTCGCCTCGCGCACGCTCGACGAGGTGTTGTCCGGCAAGACCGTGCTCGACGACGAGCTGCGCGCCTACGTGCGCGGGCGGATCGGCGACAGCGGGGTCGAGGTGACCGAACTCGGCGTGAAGGACGTGATCCTTCCCGGCGAGATCCGCGAGCTGGTGAACAAGGTGGTGGAGGCGGAGCGGACGGCCAAGGCCAACCTGATCCGTCGCCAGGAGGAGACCGCGGCGACGCGTTCGCTCCTCAACACCGCCAGGCTGATGGAGGAGAACCCGCTGCTGTTGCGGCTCAAGGAACTCGAGTCGCTGGAGCGGCTGGTGGAGAAGGTCGGCCGGATCGATCTCCACGCCGGCGAAGGGCAGGGCCTCGACGCGCTGCTCACCCGGCTGGTGCGCCTGGCGCCCGAGCCGGCATGACAGGAAGGGCCGCGTCCGCGCGGCCCTTCGGCACCCGGTGAGGGTGCCGTTCGCCGATCACGACGTGCCCGGCGGGCGCGTCCGG
>JAVBUK010000276.1:0-7409 GCA_031555345.1 Xanthobacteraceae bacterium
CGACCCCGGTCACGTCGGGATCCGTGCGCACGGCGTCGACCACCTGCTGTTGCAGGCGCTTCATCTCGGTGAACGAGACCTCCGGGCCGGCTTCGACCACGGCGTTGATCAGGCCCGAGTCCTGCGTCGGCAGGAATCCCTTGGGCACGACGGTGTAGAGCAGCACGGTCGCGACCAGCGTGACGATGGTCGTCATCAGCGTGGCGAACTGCCGGCGCAGCACCCACTCGAGGCTCACGCGGTAGAATTCGACGACCCGATCGGTCGCGTGGTTGAACCAGCCGGCCACCGCGTTGTCACGCCCGACGACGGCCGGCCGCAGCAGGCGGCTGCACATCATCGGGGTGAGCGTCAGCGACACGATCGCCGAGGTGACGACCGCGATCGTCAGCGTGAGGGCGAACTCGCGGAACATGCGTCCGACCAGGCCGGTCATGAACAGGAGCGGAATGAACACCGCGATCAGCGACACCGTCAGCGAGATCACGGTGAAGCCGATCTCGCTGGCGCCGCGCAGCGCGGCGGTGAACCCGTCGTCCCCCTCCTCCATGTGGCGCACGATGTTCTCGATCATGACGATCGCATCGTCGACCACGAAGCCGGTGCCGATGGTCAGCGCCATCAGCGACAGGTTGTCGAGCGAGAAGCCGCAGAACCACATCACCCCGAAGGTCGCGATCAGCGACAGCGGCAGCGCCACCCCGGCAATGATGGTGGCGCGCACGGTGCGCAGGAACACCAGCACGACCAGCACGACCAGCACCGCGCTCAGGATCAGGGTGAGCTGGACGTCGTGCACCGACGCCCGGATGGTGCCGGTGCGGTCCTGCACCACGGTGACGGCGACGCCGGCGGGCATCGCCCGCTGCAGGCGCGGCAGTTCGGCGCTGATGCGCCGCACCGTCTCGATCACGTTGGCGCCCGGCTGGCGCTGGATGTCGAGGATCACCGCCGGAACGCCTTGATACCAGCCGCCGACCTTGGTGTTTTCCAGGCCGTCGATCACGGTGGCGACGTCGCCGAGCATCACCGGCGCGCCGTTGCGGTAGGCGACGACCACCGGCCGGTACGCGTCCGCCGCGGTGATCTGATCGTTGGCGCCGATCGTGTAGGCCTGTGCGGGGCCGTCGAGCGCCCCTTTCGGGCCGGCCACGTTGGCGCCGACGATCACGTTGCGCAGGTCATCGATGGCGATCGAGTAGGCGGCGAGCCGCGCCAGATCGACCTGGATCCGCACCGCCGGCTTGAGGCCGCCCAGCACCGACACATGCCCGACGCCGGTGACCTCGGCCAGTCGCTGGGCGAGCAGCGTGTCGGCGAGATCGCTGATCTGCCGCAGCGAAATGGTGTCGGAGGTGAGCGCCAGCGTCATGATCGCGGTGTCGGCCGGATTCACCTTCGAATAGACCGGCGGATAGGGCAGGTTGCGGGGCAGGGTCGAACCGGCGGCGTTGATCGCCGCCTGCACGTCCTGCGCGGCCGCATCGATGTCGCGCTCGAGATCGAACTGGAGGGTGATCTGGCTGATCCCGTACGAACTCGACGACGTCATGGTCGACATCGCCGGGATCTGGCCGAACTGGCGCTCGAGCGGCGCGGTCACCAGCGAGGCCATGACATCCGGGCTGGCGCCCGGCAACTGCGTGGTCACCTGAATGGTGGGAAAATCGACCTGCGGCAGCGACGAGACCGGCAGCAGCCAGTAGCCGAGCCATCCGCCCAGCATGACCGCGATGCCGAGCAGCGACGTCGCGATGGGGCGGTGGATGAACGGCGCCGAGACGCTCACGGGCTGCTCCTCATGGGCTGCTCTTCATGGGCCCGCTCATGGACTGGCGCTCGCGGCGGACGCCCCCTGCGGTCGTTGGCCGCCCCGGCCGCCCGTGCGCGACTCGCCCGATCGCGGTTCGGATCGCGGCACACCCGGCCGATCCTCGGAACGGGCGCTGCCGTCGCCGACACTGACCTTGCTGCCGTCGGCGAGACGCGCAAACCCGGTGGTGACGACGCGCTGGTCGGCGGCCAGTCCGGCGGCGACAACCGCCTGGCGGTCGTCCTGCTGCGACACCGTGACCTGCTGAACGACGGCCGTGTTGTCGTCCTTGACGACATACACGAACGTGCCGGAGGGGCCGCGCTGCACCGCGGCCGTCGGGATCACCACCACCTGCTTGAGAATGTCGACCAGCAGCCGGACATTGACGAACTGCCCCGGCCACAGCTGCAGATCGGCGTTGGGAAACTCGCCCTTGAGCTTGATGGTGCCGGTGGTCTGATCGACCTGGTTGTCGATCACCACCAGCTTGCCGCGATCGATCACGGTCCGGTTGTCGGCGCCGAGCGCCTCAACCGCCAGCGCGCCGGTCTCGAACGCCTTGTTGACGCGACCCAACTGCTGCTGCGGAAGCGTGAACAGGATCGCGATCGGCCGCAGCTGGGTCAGCACGACGATGCCGGTCGAGTCCGATGCCCGCACGATGTTGCCGAGGTCGACCTGGCGGATGCCGGTGCGCGCGCTGATCGGCGCCGTGATGGTGCAGTAGCCCAGCGTCGCCTGCGCGTTGTCGATCGCCGCCTGATCCTGCTGCACCTGCGCTTCGAGCTGGCGCACCAGCGCCTGCTGGGTGTCGAGCTGCTGGCGGTTGATCGCATTGGTGGCGACCAGCTTGACATAGCGCTCGAGATCGATCCGCGCGTTGGCGAGCGACGCCGCATCCTGGGCCTTCTTGGCGACCGCCTGGTCGTACTGGGCCTGATAGATCGCCGGGTCGATCAGCGCCAGAACGTCGCCGCGTTGGACGTCCTGACCTTCCTTGAACTTGATCGCGATGATCTTGCCGTCGACCTGCGAACGGACCGTCACCGTATTGAGCGCCTTGCTGGTGCCGACACCTTCGAGATAGACCGGAACATCCGCCAGCCGCGCGGGGGCCACCAGCACCGGCGTCGGGCCCTCCGGACGGAAGAACCGGCCACCCGGTCCGCCGCCACGCTGAGCGGACGGTCCGCCCGCTCCCGAGCCGCCGAGCCGCAACTCCGAAGGCACCAGCAACCACACCGCGCCGGCGACCAGCGCGAGCACGAAGGCCAAGCCCAGATACCGACGAAAGCCCTTCATTCCGTCCCTTCCGCGGTTGTCGGAAGCTGCACGGCCTCGCTGCCGGCGCCGCTCACACCGGCGGCTCGGCGGCTGGAGGCCATCCGCCGCCCAGCGCCTGATATAGGCTGATCGCCGCCAGAAGTCGCGCCAGGCGGACTTGGGCCAGCAGATCCTCCGCCGAAAACAAGGTCTGTTGCGTCTGGATCAGGGTGACGAGGTCGAGCGTGCCGGCGCGCAGCCGCTGTTCCGAAATGTCGAACGCGGTGCGGGACGTCCGCACCACCTCGGCCTGCAGGCGCTCGCGGATCGTCTGCTGCTGGAGCGCGACCAGCGCCTGCTCGACATCGCTGAACGAGGCATGCACGGCCTTGCGGTAGTTCTGTAGGGCTTCCTGACGCATCCCCTGCTGCAGGCCGAGCTGTCCGAACAATTGCCCGCCGTCGAAGATCGGCTGGGTCAGACTCGCCGCGACGGTGTAGAACCACCCGTTCGGGGTGAACAGGCTGGCGAGCGCGGCGCTCTGCCACCCGTTGGTGCCGGTCAACTGGATGGTCGGAAGAAACGCCTTGCGGGCCGCCCGAACGTCGAGATTGGCGGCCGCGAGATTCGCTTCCGCCGAACGGATGTCGGGGCGCTGGTTGAGCAGGTCCGCCGGCAGCCCCGGAGTGACACGCGGCACCGTGATCTTGTTCAGCGTCCCACCGCTGACCGCGAAATGCTCGGGCGCCCGCCCGACCAACACCGCGATCTGCGAAATGCTCTGGCGCAGCGTGATCTCGAGCGGCGGAATGGCGGCGCGCTGGGTCGCCACCAGGCTCTCCTGCTGGGCGACCTCGAGGTCGGAGGCCGTGCCGGCGGTCTGACGGTCCTTGATCAGCTTGAGAATCCGGCTGGCCGCCGCGAGATTGTTGCGGGCGATGCGCAGCCGGTCCTGGGAGGCGACCACCTGGAAATAGGCGTTGCCGACGCTCGCCAGCGCCGTCAGGGTCACCACCTCGCGGTCGAACCGGCTGGCGATGGCGCTGTGATCGGCAGCCGCCAGCAGATCGCGGTTGCGACCCCAGAAGTCGAGCACATAGCTGGCGTTGAAGCTGAGATTGTAGATCGACCGGTCCACCCCCGTGCCGGATGTCGAGGTGGCGCCGGTAGCGGGGCGCGTGCGGGTCGCGCTGGTGCCGAGACCGACTGTCGGCAACAGCGTCGCATTGACGATGCGGGCATTGGCGTCGGCCTGCAGCACGCGAGCCGCCGCGGCCGCGATGTCGAAGTTCGCGGTCTGCGCCTCCTCCATCAGCAGCGTGAGTTCGCGCGAGCGGAAGCTCCGCCACCAGTCGAGGGCTGGAACCGCCGCGTCCGGACGGCCCTGCGCGGCCCGATAGGCCTCCGGAATGTCGAGGTTGAGCTCCACCTTCTCGGGCCCGAGCAGGCAACCCGACAGAACCAGCGCGGCTGCCAGCCCGCCCGCGCGGCGCGTCGGCCGGCGGAGGCGCCCGACTCCGAGCGCAACGGTGGAGAACGGCGGCTGAAGCATGCCAAGGTCTTCCAGGTCCGCCGGATTTCCTGCTGCGCTGTTGCCCCGCATCCGCATGGCGGCCCCTGGTCCGACGGTGGGTGCAAGCTACCAGTCCATCGGAACCATACAAGCGCCCACCCGCCACAGCGTGATGTGAAAACACCATAGTGGTAATTGGAGGGGTGGCGACAGGCACGTTCACGGCCGGTTTTCCACCGCCCCGACATGGACATCCCCGACCGGCCCCTGCGGTCGGGCACCTTCCCCACGCCAACGATGGCGGGCGATGCGGGCGATCGAATGGCTGAAATCGAGCGTCGGACGGAAGAAAATCGTTTGGCAGATGTCGAGCGTCTCGCCGCGCCGGTTCGCCGCCAGTTCGAGGCTGGGGTGCAACCAGCAGGCAGTCTTGCGAGACAAACGGGCGGGCGCCAATGCGGCGGCTGGATCGGGCGGCGGCACGGCAGGCTCCTGCGGGTTGTGGTCCTGACCCACAGATTTCATCCTGCCGGTTTCACCCGCTTCTCCCGAACGTAAAGTTTTGTAACCCTGGCCGGGCGGACGCCGCCCGGCCGCCACCGCTCGCGCGGGCAGGGGCGGACGGGCGGGCGAAAACCGGCCCTGCGCGGCCCATGATCAGTCGTCTTCGAGCTTGCCGATGTGGTGCTGGGCGTAGAGCTCGAGCCCGAGCTTGGCGACCAGGTCGAGCTGGGTCTCGAGGAAGTCGATATGCTCCTCCTCGTCGCGCATCAGTGTCTCGAACAGGTCGCGGCTGACGTAATCCTTGACCGAATGGCAATGGGTCGCGGCTTCCTCGTACAGCGTGCGGGCCGAAATCTCGGCCTGCAGATCGCATTCGAGGACCTCCTTGACCGTCTGGCCGATATGCAGCGGGTCGAGCACCTGCATGTTGGGGAAGCCGTCGAGGAAAATGATGCGATGGATGAGCTTGTCGGCATGCTCCATCTCCTCGATCGATTCCTTGCGCCACTTTTTGGCGAGGGCCAGATAGCCCCAGTTCTCCAGCAGCCGATAGTGTAACCAATACTGATTTACCGCTGTCAACTCATGCCGCAAGGCCTTGTTGAGGTACTCGATGACCCTGGCCTCACCCTTCATTGCTCTCTCCCTAATTGATTACCGGCACAGATCCGCCGGGTTCCAGTCGTTTTTAATTGGTGTAATTCGCGACTGTGTGCAATGCCGCCAAAGGCGGAGGGGTCAGTCTTGCGGTGAACCGCCGTTGGCGGCGCCGCAAAGTTGAGTTCCCTCGGCCATGATCGTTTTAATGGTGCGCATGCAGCGGCCGCATTGCGGACTGCAGCCGAGACACCCGTAAACCTGCACCGGGGAGGTCGGAGCCGCCTTCGCCAGGGCATCGCGCACTTGGCCGTCGGAAAGAACGTTGCAGGAGCAAATGATCATGCGACTTAGTTGCGTTTCAGGAAAACACGAAGGCACGGGGCTTGATACTTGACCGTGTACGGTCATGCAAAAGAAAAGAGTGTTTTCTATTGATTTCGATCAATCAAGCTGGGCGAGACTCAAATTCTCCGCATCATCAGTGACGCAAACTATTTTTGATTACAATAATTCTAAACTGCATACTATTTGATTGTGCAGATTTCTCTCGTAACAAACCTTAGGGGAAAGGCCGGATCGTCGGGCTTTCCGGGGAAGCGGGGTGGCGCGACAAGTCGCCGGACCCAACCTGCGGCTTCTGACAGGATCGGAGCGTCGGACGCTGGTGGGTCGGAACCCTGCCCGAGGCAGGGTTCCGGGATTCCGACCGCCGGACTGCCGGAGCCGGTCCACGCGGCGCCGGGCGAGGCGACCATCCGCCCTGGTGATCAAGCGCCTGGCGCATGCCGGGATGGCCGGAGCGCACCGACCCGGTTGCACCGGTGTCAGATCGACGCTTCGATCAGACGCGGCCCGCGCGTCGCGAACGCGGAACGAAGCGCGTCCGCAAGGCCGTCCGTGCTGTCGACCCGAACCGCTTCCACCCCCATGCCTTCGGCCAGGCGCACCCAGTCCAAGGCGGGGTTGGCCAGGTCGAACATCGCCAGCACCTTGTCGCCGCCGGCGGTTGCACCGACCGCCTGCAGTTCGTCGATCAGGATCCGGTACGACCGGTTGGCGTAGATGATCGTGGTGACGTCGAGCTTTTCGCGCGCCTGGGTCCACAGCGCCTGCAGCGTGTACATCGCACTGCCGTCCGCCTGCATGGCGACCACCTTGCGGTCCGGACAGGCAATCGCGGCGCCGGTCGCCATCGGCAGGCCGTCGCCGATCGCGCCGCCGGTGAGGCTGAGCACGTCGTGCGGCGCGACGGTGTCGAACATCGCATTGACCGCGACAGCACCGGTGATGCTCTCGTCGACAATGATCGCCTGATCCGGCAGCAGATGGCCGACCACTTGCGCGATCGCGGCCGCGTCGAGCCGGCCGGCAGCGGGAAGCGCCGGCCGTTCGGATCGCGCCAGCGTCGGCGCGGCGCCGGCCGCGACGGTGGCGGCCAACGCCTCGAGGGCGGCGGCGCCGTCCTCATGCGGCTGGGCCAGGACGAGCGGCGCACACCCCGGCGGCGTGAGTTCGCTCGGTTGGTCCGGATAGGCGAAAAAGGCGATCGGCGGCTGCGCCCCGACCAGGATCAGCGTTTCGAGACCATCGAGCAACGCCAGCGCCGGTGCGGCGCGATAGGGGATGCGCTCGACCGCGACACGGCCGGCGCCGCGTTCGAGCCGCGGCGCAAAGGTGTCGCAGAACAGCCGTGCGCCGGTGGCGGCGGCAATT
>JAVBUK010000021.1:0-4252 GCA_031555345.1 Xanthobacteraceae bacterium
GCGGACCGCGGCGTCGATCTTGGGGAGAAGAGCCTCGGCGGCTGGCCCGCGGATATCGACGACGGCGGCGGGAGTGTAGCCATACCAGCGGCCGTCGGGAGCCCAGCCGTTGATCCGGACCGGATGGCCCCAGCCGACCACGTCATAGCGCGTCCACGCCGCCGCACCGCGCGCCTTGACCACGATCCAGCTGTGGACCGCGAAGATGCCCTTCCAGCCACCGGTGCGGCCGGAAAACACCACAACGCGCGCCGCCGGGAAGTCGCGCGCGGCCGGCAGACTTCCGGCGCTCGACCAGTCGGCATCGCGCCAGCTTCTGGGTGCATCGTCGACGGCATACAATGCGGCGCGCGCCGCAAGGGGCAAGAGGAACGCCGCGAGAAGGACGTACGCCAGGATCTTGCGGCGGGACATGCGGATTTTCCGGGCGGGCGACCACATGGTGGGTCTACTACAAGTGATTTCCGACTTTGCGGTGGCAAAGCGTCGCCTGAGCAAGGAGGATATCAGCTTCAGCCGGCTGCGCGGCGGAACTTGATTGGACCGCGGGCGGCAACCAGAGGCGGGCGGTCGATGGTCGACACGAAGGGCGGCAGACAATCGGATGTCGAGGCCGGCCGGCTCACGCGGTCGGCGTTCCTGCGCGGGGCGGGTGCGGCGTTGGCGGCGACGATGACGGCAGAACGGGCGACGGCGCAGGGCGCGGGCGAACGCATGCAGACCCGACCCATTCCGGCAAGCGGCGCACCGCTTCCCGTGGTGGGGTGCGGGACCTGGCAGACCTTCGACGTCGGGGCCGATCCGGCGGAGCGCGCCCGGCGCGCCGACGTGCTGCGCGTGTTGTTCGCCGCCGGCGGTGCGGTGATCGACAGCTCGCCGATGTACGGACGATCCGAGCAGGTCGTCGGCGATCTGTTGCACGAAGGGGGTACACGGCCGCGCGCGTTCGTCGCCACCAAGGTGTGGACGCGGGGTCGCGCGGAAGGCATCGCCCAGATGCAGCGGTCGATGGCGTTCCTGCGCACCGACAAGATCGATCTCATGCAGGTCCACAACCTGGTCGACTGGCGCACCCATCTGGCGACACTGCGCGCGTGGAAGCGAGAGGGCCGGATCGGGTACGTCGGCGTGACCCACTACACCGCGTCCGCCTATGACGATCTCGAATCCATCCTGCGCACCGAGGCGCTCGATTTCGTGCAGCTGAACTACGCGGCCGACGACCGCGCGGCGGAGCAGCGTCTGCTGCCGCTGGCCGTCGATCGGGGCGTCGCCGTGCTGGTCAACAGGCCGTTCGGCGGCGGCGGGCTCATGCGTGTGCTGCGCGGCCGTCCGTTGCCGGCCTTCGCGGCCGATCTCGGCTGTGCGAGCTGGGCGCAACTGCTGCTGAAGTTCGTGCTCGGCCATCCGGCGGTCACCTGTGTCATTCCCGGCACCAGCCGCCCGGAGCACATGCGCGACAACGTGCTCGCCGGAACCGGACCGATGCCGGACGCCGGCCTCAGGGCGAGGATCGCGGCCGCATTGAACGCATGACCGATCGCGCCGGCGTGTCGGCCGCAGCCCCGCCCGTCTCACCCGTCGTCGGTTTGATGGCTCGATGGCCCGGGTGGAGCAAAGGGTCGCTTCATCGCGACGCGCGCGCCGCGGCGGTTGCGGCGGCGACGATGGCCTCCCCGACGCGAATCAGGTCGGTCGCGGTGTAGCGCCGCCGCCCCGCTGTCCACGGCCTCTGCGGCCGGCGCAGGGCGGGCACGTGGACGAAGACGGCGATCCGCGGACTGCCTGCGTGTTCGGCGATCGCCAGCGCGCGCCAGTAGGCGTAGTTGCAGACGTAGCGGCCGGCGTCACGCGACAGCCGGGTATCGACGTGCGTGCCGCGGGCGGCGGCGAGCAGCCGGTGCATCGGTGCGCGCCCGGGCCGTCGGGGAGCCGCGCCGGGGTCGATGACGGCACGGTTCGGTGCCTGTCCGCCGTGGTCCGGCAACCGGACCGAGCAGCGGTTGCGCGCCAGCGTTTCGATGCTGACGTGCTGGCGGCGGGCCGCGAGTCCGAACATCACGACGACATCCGGTCGGCGGGCCAAGAGGTCGGGAAGCTCGCGGTCGACCGCGGCATATTGCGTCGCGAAAACATGGGCGATGCGCCGGACCGCGTCGGATGCGGGACGACGCTGGTGGGCGAGCCGGCGCACCAGGGCCGCGGTGGGATTGACAGCCGCGCCCGGAAACGGGCCGAAGCCGGTCAACAGGACCGTGACGGTCACAAGCCGAGGGCCTCGACGATTTCGTCGACCGCCAGTGCGGGAGACAAACTGCCGGCGGATACGGAAGCCTCGAGCTGCGGCAGCTTGGCTTTGAGTACGGGATCGGTCGCCAGCCGCAGGCGCAGGCGTTCATCGAACATCGCCCACATCCATTTCACCTGCTGTTCGCACCGACGCTGGGCGATCTCGCCGGACAGGGTCATTTTTTTCCGATGGTCCAGTATCTTGTCCCACAGGGCGGCGATCCCGGTGCCGGTCTTGGCCGAGTAGGTGACGACCGGCGGGCTCCAGTTCACCGATCGGGGCGACAGGATGTGCAGGGCTGAGCGGTATTCGGCAGCCGCTTGCCTGGCGCGCTCGACATTGTCGCCGTCCGCCTTGTTGATGGCGATCATATCGGCGATCTCGACCAGACCCTTCTTGATGCCCTGCAATTCGTCACCGGCTCCGGCCACCATCAGGGCGAGAAAGAAATCCGTCATGTCCGCCACCACGGTCTCCGATTGGCCGGTGCCGACGGTCTCGACCAGTACGATGTCGAATCCGGCCGCCTCGCAGGCGAGCATCGCTTCGCGCGTCTTGGCGGCGACGCCGCCGAGCGTGCCGGCGGAGGGGGAAGGACGCACGAAGGCATTGGGGTCGACCGCAAGACGTTCCATGCGGGTCTTGTCGCCCAGGATCGATCCACCGCTGCGGGCCGAGGATGGATCGACGGCCAGCACCGCGACCTTGTGGCCTTGCTGGGTCAGATAGGCCCCGAGCGTATCGATGGTGGTCGACTTGCCGGCCCCCGGCACGCCGGTGATCCCGACCCGGATGGCGCGCCCGGTCGCCGGCAGCAACTTCTGGATCAGCTGTCGCGCCGCCCGCTGGTGGTCGGCACGCTTGGACTCCAACAGCGTGATGGCGCGGGCGAGCACGGAGCGGTCGCCGGATTCGATGCCCTTGGCGAGTTGGGCGGCGTCGGGAGAATTGATGGACCGGCGCGGTTGCATGCTTCACCTCGACAATTTTCTGGCGGTGCCCCGCACGGGCCGACCGACGGAGTCGCCTTGGGCCGAAGCCGATTTCGGGTTCGCGACTCGTATCATCCGGACCATCCTGTAGACGACATTGTCGCCGCCGTCATCGCCATCGGGCGGCATCCGGCGGACGTGGTGGTTTTGACGTTCCTGTCACGCCTGCCTGTCACGCGTGCGGCGCGCTCTTCACAACAACGTCGAACCCCAAACCACACTAGCATCATAGCGTTGCGGGTGTCCTGGGTTCCGACACGAAAAGTCCTGCGTCCGGCCCAACGGTTCGGGTGCGTTTCGGAACGTCCGCGCGGTGTTCCGCGTTTGTCATGGCAACGATCGCAAACCCAGAGGAGCCAAAGCGGATGAATTGGGATCAGGTTCAAGGCAACTGGAAACAGGTCAAGGGCAAGCTCAAGCAGAACTGGGGCAAGCTGACGGACGACGACATTGCCACGATCGACGGCACGCGCGAGGAACTCGCCGGCCGCCTGCAGAGCCGCTACGGCTATGCCCGGGAGAAGGCCGAAAATGAAATCGACGAGTGGATCGGTCGCGTCTGAAGCGGGACGAGATGTCGCACCGCTGCGGTTCGTACACCCCGGTTCACGCAGCCGGTCGCGGCGCGGCAACATGAAACTGGCCCGCCGGTGACCGGGGGCCGGCGCCACGCGGAGGCTGCGATCCGCCTGGCGGCTTGGTTCAAGGCGCCATGGCGCTTCGCCGCGTGGGTTCGCTGAAAAACCGGCCGACCCGGACGACGGATCGGCCGGTTCTAGTATTACTCGGCCGCCGCGCGGTCGTGGCCGAGGCGCTTGTTGAGCTTGATCAGGAGCTCGGCGGCGGCTTCGGCGATCACCGTGCCGGGCGGGAAGATGGCGGCGGCGCCGGCGGCCTTGAGGGCGTCGTAGTCTTGCGGCGGGATCACGCCGCCGATCACGATCATGATGTCGCCGCGACCCTGCTTCTC
>JAVBUK010000098.1:0-4228 GCA_031555345.1 Xanthobacteraceae bacterium
GCCGCTTGGGATCCGAAAAAGCGCGCACCCGCCAGGTGCCGGTCGAAGCCGTGGTGGCGATCGGCACATCGAGGTTGCGGCCACCCAGACCCTGGTCGGTCGTCACCACGCGGCGGTATTCGACTCCGTCGGGCCGTTCCACCACCAGGGTCAAAGGCACGCCGAGGGCGGCGACGCCGACGCCGTCGCGCAGCAGTGCGGTGACATGCACGGTCTCGCCGGTGCGGTAGACCCCGCGCTCGGTATACACGAACGCATCGAGCGCGCCCGGCACCGGCCGGCCGGCCACCCCGCGATCGGTGAGATCGAAGGCCGGCGATTTCAGGCTCAGGAACGCGTAGTCCCCCTTCGGGTCGGCCGCGACCAGCAGCGCGGGCGCCTGCCCGCCCTCGCCGCGCACCAGCCCGGGCTCGAAGGTGGCGCGACCGGCCGGATCGGTGTGCCGGATGGCCAGCACCTCGTTGTTGCGGGCGACCAGCCGCAACTCGACCTGCGGCTTGGCCGCCGTGGTGGCCAGCGAGTTGACGAAGACGTTGACGCCGTCGTTGCCCGTATAGGCGGTGAGCCCGAGGTCGGACACGATGAACCACTGGGTGGCGAGCGACCGCGAGTCGCTTTCGGCCTTCACCAGCGCCGGCTCCGCCGCCATCACGTAGACGCCGGGAGCGAGATCGCCGATCGTCTGGTCGACCGGGACCGCGGTGGTGATCTCGGCATTGAGCTGGTTCTCGACCGTCAGCTCGCCCTTCCACACCGGGATTCCGTTGCGATCCCGCAGGCGGTTGAGGTCGTAGCGATCGAGATTGGTCTGAAAGTCCGAACCGAGCACGGTCTCCAGCAGATTGCGGTCGCCGATGCGGTAGATCTGCACATTGACGGTGGGGGTGTTGACGCTGACCACCGGAATGCCCCGCTGGCCGGTGCGCGGCAGCACATAGGCGCGGTCGGTGAAGCGCACGAACGGTCTGCGGTCGCGAACGTAGATGTTGAATTCGGCCGACTTGGTCAGGCTCTCCTTGACGGTCGACGGCAGGCCGGTGCGCAACGTGATGTTGTAGCGCTCGCCGTGGCGCAGACCTTCGACGCACAGCTGTTTGTCGTCGGTCGACAGCGCCGGCTTGTCCTGGCCGGCCATGCTGACGAAGGGCGAGAAATCGGTGCGGCGGCCGGGCAAGGTCTCGGAGAACTGGAAGCAGGCCCGCGGCGAGGCCGAATCGGCGTCGACCGTGTAGTCGAGCAGCCGGAACCCGTGATTGGTGCGTGCACGCTCATAGGCGGCGCGCAGGTCGGCGGTCTCGCGCAGCTCGAGCGACAACCGCATGGTGTCGAGCGCCGGCCGCCACAGCTTGCGATCGGCAAACGAGCGGCCGAGCAGCTGCAGGGCGTCCGCCTCCTCGTTGCGGCTCGACGTGCGCTGATAGGCGATGTAGGCCGCGGTCGCCCCCCGCTCCAGCCAAACCGTGCGTTCGCGTTCGTCCGCTGGTTTCGCCTGCAGCACGGTGCGGGCGAGGCGCAGCCAATTGGAGACGTCCTCCGGCGCGGTCGCGGCGATCTGGGTCAGGAGCTGGATGCCGCCGCCGAGATCGTTTTTGGCGAAGGCGGCGTCGGCATCGCGCTTGAGCGCAGCCGCCGGCCTGGTCACCACGCCGGCATCGCTCTTGATCTGCGCCTCCAGCCGGATCGCCGCGTCGGCGAGGTCGTCACGCTGGTAGGGTTTTTCTGCGGAAGACGCCGAGGCCACCGGGAAAAAAGCAGCGGCAAGCGCGATCGCGGCGATGGCGCCGGCGCGGACAAACGCGTGCATCGAGGAGCCTCCCAAGGGGACGTCGGACCGGGTACCCGACGAGCGGGCAAGGTGAGAACCAAAGGTGTCGGAGTCGTGGCCAAAATGGAAGCCGGGGATCGAGTCCGCGTTATGCAACCCGTGTTCAAGCGCCGCTCGTTCATTCCCGTTTTTGTTGTAATATTGTCTCCTCGGCCGAATTCGGATCACGCCAGCGAACCACATATGCCCGTGGGCTGGTTGACCGCTTCGCCGGGACCCGACCGGGACCCGCGCGCGCAAGCGCAGGCCGGCGCTGCCGAGGCGGCGTTTTCAAACAGAAGCGCCGTCCGAATGCGGCGGCATTGCGATGCGGGTCCCCTCGCCCGCTGCGATTTGGCATTGCGGACGAGGGTCCCGGTTCCGGCGTTCGGTTCCGTTTGCAGCTCGCGCCGCACCAACGTCGGAACCGCAAGGGCTCCAGCAACCACATGATATTAGCGCTGTTTTTTGAGTAGACGTTCCTATGAGCGCCCACCGCAAGTGAGATCGGAACGTCAAATCCACCGCACTGGTGGGTTGCCGCATTTGATCGGGGCTCGACGGAAGGCCGCTGCGGCCGCAATCCGGCACCGTCGCGGCCGATTGTCGTCATGTTCGCGCAGCAGAATCCGTTTCCCGGTTGTCTGGATGGGGATCAGTCCTGATGCGTACGCCGCTGGAAATTCGCAACGACGCGCTCCATTGCCTGCGACAGGCCGACCGCGCGCCGGCGCCGCAACACAAAGCCGTCCTGCTGATCCTGGCGCAGGGTTGGGCTTCGCTCGCCGACGAAATGGAACGGCGCGGCCTCACACCGGAGCAAGTCGATTGCGCTGCCGCGGCAACCGACCAGCCGGACGACGCAACGACGGCCGACCCGCGGCCGGCGACCGCCGACTGAGCGGCACCAGCACGGCCGTCCGTCATCGGACCGGACCGGCCGCAAGGCGCCGCGCGCCCGCAGGCGCCGTTCAGGCCGGTGCCGGAACCACGGTCGCTACGGCAACTGATACACCGTCTTCACCGTGGTGTAGAACTCGACCGCGTAGCGGCCCTGCTCGCGCGGGCCGTAGCTCGACGCATTCCGGCCGCCGAACGGCGCGTGATAGTCGACGCCTGCGGTCGGCAGGTTCACCGTCACCATGCCGGCGTCCGAATTGCGCTTGAAGTCGCTGGCGTGCTTCAAGCTGGTGGTGCAGATGCCGGACGACAGGCCGAACTCGGTGTCGTTGGCCACCGCCTTCGCCTCCTCGTAGTCCTTGACGCGGATCACCGAGCCGACCGGCCCGAAGATCTCCTCGCGGGCGATCCGCATCGTGTTGTCCACCCCGGTGAACAGCGCCGGCTGCAGGTAGAATCCCCGCTTGTCGCGGTTCAACAGCTCGCCGCCCCAATGCAGCGTGGCGCCCTCGTCCTGGCCGATCGCGATGTAGCGCAGGTCCTGGTCGAGCTGGCTCTGGTCGACCACCGGCCCGATCTGGGTGCCGGCTTTCAGCGCATCGTCCACCACCAGCGACTTGAGTTTTTCGGTCAGGGCGGCGACGAAGCGGTCGTGGATGCCCTGGGTGACGACCAGACGCGACGAGGCGGTGCAGCGCTGGCCGGTCTGGTAGAACGCACCATCGGCGGCGCAGGCGACCGCGACCGCGAGGTCGGCGTCGTCGAGCACCACCAGCGCGCTCTTGCCGCCCATTTCCAACTGCACCTTTTTCATCACCGGGGCGCCGACCGCCGCCTGGGCCACCCGCCGCCCGGTGGCGACCGACCCGGTGAACGAGACGGCGTTGACGTCGGCATGGGTGAGCAGCGTGTCGCCGATCTCGGAACCGCGCCCCATCACCAGGTTGAAGACGCCGTTCGGCAGGCCGGCGCGGGCGATGATGTCGGCCAGCGCCCAGGCGCAGCCGGGCACCAGATCGGCCGGCTTGAACACCACCGTGTTGCCGTAGGCGAGCGCCGGCGCGATCTTCCAGGCCGGAATCGCGATCGGAAAATTCCACGGCGTGATCAGCGATACGACGCCGACCGGCTCGCGGGTGATCTCGACCTCGACACCCGGCCGCACGCTGGCGAGCTTTTCGCCCGACGTGCGCAGCGCCTCGCCGGCGAAGAACGAGAACACCCGGCCGGCGCGCGTCGCCTCGCCGATGCCGTCAGCCAGCGGCTTGCCCTCCTCGCGCGACAACAGCCGCCCCAGTTCGTCCTTGCGGGCGAGGATCTCGTTCGAGACCCGCATCAGGGCGTCGTATCGGTCCTGCGGATTGGAACGGGCAAAGCCCGGCCCCGCAGCCTTGGCGGCGGCGATCGCCTGCTCGGCCTCCGCCTTGGAGGCGCGCGCGTATTCGCCGACCACGTCGTCGAGATCGGAAGGGTTGACGTCGGGCACGCCGCCGGCGGCCTTCACCCATTCGCCGGCGATGAAAT
>JAVBUK010000454.1:0-2519 GCA_031555345.1 Xanthobacteraceae bacterium
TTCACCTACGTGTCGACCGCCGGCGGCGCGTTCCTCGAATGGATGGAAGGCAAGGCGCTGCCGGGCGTCGAGATCCTGAGGACCAGACCCTGAGGGCACAGCCCGAGGGTCGGGTCCTGAGAGCGAAGTAACGCCACGCCGATCGACAGCACCGGCGTGGTCGGTGTGTGATGCGTTCGACCTTCAGGGCGCGCAGGTCCGCCCGCCCGATCGGAACCACGGAGACACAGGGATGAATCTCGCAGAGCTCAACAACATCGCGACCGCCATGGTGGCGCCCGGCAAGGGGCTTCTCGCCGCCGACGAATCGTCCGGCACGATCAAGAAGCGCTTCGACGTGATCGGGGTCGAGTCGACCGAGGACACTCGCCGGGACTACCGCGAGATGATGTTCCGCTCGACCGACGCGATGAAGAACCACATCTCGGGCGTGATCCTGTACGACGAGACGATCTGGCAGAAGGCCAAGGACGGCACGCCGCTGGTGAAGATCATCGAGGCGTCGGGCTCCATTCCGGGCATCAAGGTCGACGAGGGCACCATGCCGCTGCCCGAATGCCCGGGCGAGGTCGTCACGGTCGGCCTCGACAAGCTCGCCGAGCGGCTCGCCAAGTACCACGCGCAGGGCGCGCGGTTCGCCAAATGGCGGGCGGTGATCGACATCGGCGCCGGCTTTCCCACCCATACCTGCATCTACGCCAATGCGCACGCGCTCGCCCGCTACGCCGCGCTGTGCCAGGCCGCGCGCATCGTGCCGATCGTCGAGCCCGAAGTGCTGATGGACGGGAACCACGACATCGACCGCTGCTACCAGGTCACCGACTGGGTGCTGAAGGAGACGTTCCAGCAGCTGTACCACAACCGGGTCGCGCTGGAAGGCATGATCCTCAAGCCCAACATGGCGATCTCCGGCAAGAAATGCCCCAAGAAGGCCTCGGTCGCCGAGGTCGCGGAAAAGACCGTGCGGCTGCTCAAGAGCTGCGTGCCGTCGGCGGTGCCCGGCATCGCGTTCCTGTCCGGCGGCCAGTCCGACGAGGAGGCGACCGCGCATCTCTACGCCATGAACCGGATCGGCGGCCTGCCCTGGCCGCTCACCTTCTCGTACGGCCGCGCCTTGCAGGCCGCACCGCAGCAGGCGTGGTCCGGCAAGGCCGAGAACATCGCCGCCGGCCAGCGCGCCTTTTCGCACCGCGCCCGCATGAACGGCCTGGCCGCCCTGGGCCAGTGGAAGCCGGAGCTGGAAAAGCAGGGGGCCTGACCGTTCCGTCGCGCACCGGCTGAACGCACCGGGCGGTAACCACCGCACCCCGCCCGTTTGGTATCCGGACACAAGACCGCCGCTTGAACGCCAAGCGCCGTTCCGTGCTGCGAATCTACGCCGGAGAATCCGGCACGCTGCGACGCCGGGGGCTGGTCGCAGACCACTCCTCTGTATACCTCCCCGCGAACCTTTGCCCTCTCCCATTGGACGCAGAACAGCGGTATACGGGCGGCCTGCCCCTGTTCCGCCCGATTGGAGTCCCAACGAATCTGATATGGCCACCCGACCCTTGCCGGACGCCCCGGCCACCCGCCTTTATCTCGTGACCCCGCCGGTCGCCGATCCGGCCAACCTGCCGGCAGACCTCGCGGACGCGCTGGCCGCCGCCCAGGTTGCCGCCATCCTGATGCATCTCGCTCCGGCCGGTGAGCGGGCACTTTCCGATTGCGTGAAGGCGATCGCCCCCGCGGTCCAGCAGGCCGGAACCGCCCTGCTGCTCGACGGCCATGTGGACCTGGTCGGCCGGACCGGCGCGGATGGCGCCCATCTCACCGGCATTGCCGAGCTCGCCGAAGCGCTGCCGCGCCTCAAGCCCGAGCGGATTGCGGGAACGGGCCGGCTGATGACCCGCCACGACGCCATGGTGGCGGCGGAGACCGGAACCGACTACGTGATGTTCGGCGACCCCGATCGACACGGGATCCGGCCCGCTTTCGAGGCCATTCTCGAGCGGATCGACTGGTGGAGTGACGTGTTCGAAGTTCCCTGTGTCGGATATGCGGCCAGTCTCGACGAAGTCGGGCCTTTGGCCGCTGCCGGCGCCGATTTTGTCGCACTTGGCCCGCGTGTTTTCGACGATCCGCGCGGGTTGCGCGCCGCACTGGAGATTGCCGCCGCACACATCGGCATCGAGGCGCCGAAATGAAGCGAAGCCGAACAGCCATTGTGGTGAGCACCTGCCTCGCCGTACTGGCGGCGCCGGTCGGCGCAGCCGCGCAGGCTCCCCTTCAGCTCACGCCCCGCCCGGCGCCGACCGCCGCGCCTCGGAAGCCCCCCGCCCAGACCAGACCCACACGACCGCCGGCCCGAGAGCGGCCGGCCCCGCGCACCACCGCCCAGCCGTCGACGGCAAACCCCGCCGCCGCGCCGGCGGCAAGGCCGCCCGCCAGCGTCGCCGGCGAGCCCGACCTTGCCTTCGGCGCCTATCAGCGCGGCCACTACATCACCGCGTTCCACGAGGCGACCAAGCGCGTCACCG
>JAVBUK010000171.1:0-2666 GCA_031555345.1 Xanthobacteraceae bacterium
CGAGGGCCGGGGCGACGAAGTGCTTCGAACGCTCGAATGCGTCGCCGGTGCGGACGATCACGGCTCGGGCGGCATCGGCATCGAGCGACTGTCTTCGAACGGCAGTCTTCGCTGCGCCTGGAGCGCCGTCGCCGTCGGGGCCTTGGTGCCGGCGGTCGGGCGACACCGCCGGGCGCGAGCGACGCGGCGGGCGGCGTCAGGTGGCCTGAGTGGCCGGGCCGTGGACAAGCCGCCAGTTCCACGGCAGGAGTTCGTCGAGACGATGCGCCGGGTGCGCGGCGATCCGGGCGAGCACGTCGGCCAGCCAGGCCTGCGGATCGACGTCGTTCATCCTGGCGGTCGCGATCAGTGTCGCCATGACGGCGGCCCGCTCGGCACCGCGTTCGGAGCCGGCGAACAGCCACGATTTCCTGCCGAGGGCAAATCCGCGCAACGCGCGTTCCGCGGCGTTGTTGGTCAGGCAGATCCGGCCGTCGTCGAGGAAGCGGGTGAACCGGTCCCAGCGCCTGAGCATGTAGTCGATCGGCTCGGCGACCGGCGAGGAGCGCGACAGGCGACCGCGCTGCTCGCGCAGCCACGCTTCCAGTTCCGCCACCAGCGGCGCGCTCTCCTCGCGGCGCGCCCGCAGGCGATCCTCGGCGCTCCGCCCGGTGATGCCGCGTTCGATGTCGAACAGCCGATCGATGCGCCGGACCGCTTCCAGCGCGATCGGCGAGATCGCCGTCGCGTTCCTGCCGCGCCGGGCATTGGCGGCGATGTCCGCCAGTTCGAAGAACCGCCGCCTGGCGTGCGCCCAACACAGCGCCGAGACGATCGGCCCCGGCGCGCGCAAGGGATCGTACAGCTCGTTGTAGCCCCCATAGGCGTCCGCCTGCAGGATGCCGGCGAAGCCGCCGAGATGCCGGACAGGATGCTCGCTGCGCCGATCACGCGAGGCGTAGTACAGCGCCGCCGGCGGCGCCGGCCCGCCGAATGGCCGATCGTCGCGCACATAGGTCCAGATGCGGCCCTGGATCGTCTTGCCCTTGGCCAGGATCGGCACCGTCGTGTCGTCGCCGTGCAGCCGCCCGGCGGCCAGGACATGGCGCTCGATCAGGGCGTGGAGCGGCTGCAGCACCGCCGTACAGGCGCCGACCTGGTCGGCCAGCGTCGACAGGCTCAGCTCGATGCCCTCGCGCCGATAGCGCTCGCTCTGCCGGTTCAGCGGCTGATGCTGGCCGAACTTCTCGAACAGGATCATCGCCAGCAGGCTGGGACCCGCGAAGCCGCGCGCCACCACGTGGAACGGCGCCGGCGGCTGGGTGATCGTCTCGCAGGCGCGGCACGAGAACTTCTCGCGCACCGTCTGGATCACCTTCCACTGCCGCGGGATCGCTTCCAGCGTCTCGGTGACGTCCTCGCCCAGCTTGGCCAGCCTGGTCGAGCCGCAGCACGGGCAGTGCTCCGGCGCCGGAATCACGATCCGCTCGCGCGGCAGATGCGCGGGAAACGGCTTGCGCGACGGCCGCCGGCGTCGCAACGGCTCGACCGCCGCCGCGTCCTCGCTCGCCGTCGCTTCCAGCTCCTCGAGTTCGAGCTCCATCTGCTCCAACAGCCGGGCCTTGCGCTCCGAGCGGGCGCCGTAAAGCTGCCGGCGCAGCTTCTCGATCTCGAGCTTGAGATGGCTGATCAGCGCCGCGGTGCTCGACAGGTCCGCCTGCGCGGTGGCGGCCTCGGCGCGAGCGGCGACCGCTTCGGCGCGCGCCACGCCGAGCGCGGCCTCCGCCGCGCGGTGCGCCGCGCGCGCGGCGAGGATCATCGCGTGCGCGGCGGCGAGGTCGGCGGGAAGCGATTCGGGCGACGACGTCATGCGGCGACGGAATCACGTTCGCCGGCTGTTTCATAGCAAATTCGTCATCCCATCGACGTCGGCCGCCAGGTTTCCTGCGGATGCCGCCAATCGATGCCGGACAACAGGTAGCCGAGTTGCGCCGACGTGATCGTCACCACCCCGTCGGCCGCGCTCGGCCACAGGAAGCGGCCCCGCTCCAGCCGCTTGGTGAACAGGCACGCACCCTGGCCGTCGTGCCAGATCACCTTCAGCAGGTCGCCGCGGCGGCCGCGGAAGCAGAACAGGTGGCCGCCCAGCGGATCGCGCCGCAGCACCTCCTGCACCTGCAACGCCAGGCTGGCGAAGCCCTTGCGCATGTCGGTGTGACCGGTCGCCAGCCACACCCGCACCCCGGGCGGAACCGCGATCATCGACCGGCCTCCCGGGCCAGCGCCGCGATGACCGCCGAGACCGTGCCGGGATCCGCCGCGCCGGCAATCCGCAGCCGCGCACCCGCGAACTCGACCTCGATCCCGCCGACAGCCGGACCTTCTGGCCCGGGCCCGCCGGCGATCCGCACCGGCGCAAACCCCGTCGGCGTCGCCGCGCCGAACCGGCGCCGCCATCCGGACAACTGGCTCGGATGAATCCCCGCTTCCCGCGCGATCGCCGACACGCTGGCATCCGGCGCCAGCGTCGCCGCGACCAGCCGCCGCTTCTCCGCCGCGCTCCACCGCCGCCGCCCGACCGAAGCGACCACCTCGACACGTCCGTTCGTCATGTGACTACTCCTGTGAATAGCCGCATGACTCACACCGCCCAACGCCCCGCAAGCCGGCCGAGACCGGAGGGATAC
>JAVBUK010000147.1:0-3141 GCA_031555345.1 Xanthobacteraceae bacterium
AACCGCACCGGCACGATGCTGGTGCCGAGCCCGCCCGACACGATCAGGTTGCGGTTGTGCTCGACGACATGGCCGTAGGCGAAGCGCCCGCCGTAGTTCGACGGAACCCAGTGCGGCCACAGGCCGGGAATGCGGATCTGCCCGCCATGGGTATGGCCGCAGAGCGTCAGCGCCACCCGCGACGGCACCTGCGGAAAGATATCGGGTTCGTGCGCCATCAGGACGACCGGATGTCGGGTCGTGACTTTGGCCAACGTCCCGTCGAGGTCGTCGACGCCTTCGACGCGGCCCGGGCCGCGCCGGTAGGCGAGCTGGTCGCCGAGGCCGGCCAGCCAGAACCGCCGCGCGCCCGCCCCGAGCAACACCGCGTCGTTCTCCATCACCGGGATGCCGACCCGTCCCAGCGCCGCGCGGGTTGCGGCGATGTCGTGCCACCAGTCGTGATTGCCCAAAACGGCCCAGACGCCCAGCGGCGCCGCAAGCCTGGCCAGTTCGGCCGTCCAGGCGGCCGGCGGAACAGGCTCGGTGACGAACCGATGGGTGGCCACATAGTCGCCGAGCAGCAGGGCGACGTCGGGCTCGAGCAGATTGGCGACCTCGACGATCCTGCGGATGTGTCCCGGCGTCATGTTGGGTCCGCCGGCATGCAGGTCGGCCACCACCGCGATGGTCAGACGGAACCCCTTCGGCCAGCCCGGAGGCGTCAGCTTGTAGCGGGTGACGACGACGCCCAGCGGCTCGATGCCAAGGCCGTAGCCGGCCAGGCCGAGGCCGGCCAAGGTCAGCCCCGCCGCGCCGCCGACCAGAAACCGCCGCCGGGTGAACCCGCGCCGGGTGAACCCGCGCCGGGTGACCTGGCGCCGTTCCGGCAGCACGAAGTCCTGCGGGAGCGGCTCGCGGGAATTCAGCGCTCGGGGGTCGATCGGTTTCATGCGGCACGATGGTAGGCGCGAGGCGTGAAGGGCGGGTTCATTCCGGCGGGCTGCGACAACGTAGCCAGGGTCCACGGCGCCGCGGCCTGAAGGCCACGGCACCGGCGGACAGCCGAAAGACTAAACCAGCGAAAACGGCGAATGCGCGACCGTCGGCAGCGCCCGCCACGGCCGCTATGCGCCGAGCGCTATGCGCCGAGATGCTTGTGCTTGGTCGCCCAGTCCAGGGTGCGATCGAGCGCCCGGCCGAGCTTGTCGAACAGTTCGTCGATCTGCGCCGGGGTGACGATCAGCGGCGGACAGGCCGCGATGGTCTCGCCCGGCACGGCGCGCGAGACCAAGCCCTCCTCCTCGCACAGACGCACGCAGGTTGCCGCCACGCCCAGCTTGGGATCGAAAGCCTTCTTGGTCTTCTTGTCGGCGACCAGTTCCAGGCCCCCGACCAGACCGATGCCGCGCGCCTCGCCGACCAGCGGATGCTCGCCCAGTTTGTGCAGCCGGGTCTGGAACTGCGGGATGTTGTTCCAGGCCTTTTCAAAAATCTTGTCGCGCGCGTAGATTTCCAGCGTCTTGACCGCGACCGCGGCCGAGACCGGATGCCCCGAATAGGTGAAGCCGTGGCCAAACGTGCCGGTCCGGCGGCTTTCCGTCAGCATCGCCTGATACATGATCTCGGGCAGCATCACCCCGGCGATCGGCAGGTAGGCCGACGACAGGGCCTTGGCGATCGACATCGCGTGCGGCCGGTAACCGAGCGCTTCGCATCCGAACCGGGTGCCGAGCCGGCCGAATCCGCAGATCACCTCGTCGGCGATCATGTAAATGTCGTACTTGGCGCACACCGCCATGATTTTCGGGAAATAGGTCTCGTGCGGCACGATCACGCCGCCCGCCCCCATCACCGGCTCGGCCACGAAGGCCGCGACCGTGTCCGGCCCCTCGCGCAGGATCAGGTCCTCGAGCTCGGCCGCCATCCGCGTGGCGAACGCCTCCTCGCTCTCGCCCTCCTGGGCGAAGCGATAGTGGTGCGGACAGGCGGTGTGGAGCACGCCGGCGATCGGCAGGTCGAAATCGATGTGGTTGTGCGGCAGGCCGGTGATCGACGCGGCCCCGAGCGTCAGGCCGTGGAACGCCTTGAGACGGGAAATGATCTTCTTCTTCTTCGGCCGCCCCAGGGCATTGTTCATGTACCAGACGAGCTTGATCTGGGTGTCGTTCGCTTCCGATCCGGAATTGCAGAAGAACACCTTGGAGATCGGCACCGGCGCCATTTCCTTGAGCTTTTCGGCGAGCTCGATCGCCGGGTCATGGCTCTTGCCGTTGTACAGATGGGAGAACGACAGCTTGCGCATCTGCGCGGCCGCGGCCTCGACCAGTTCCTCGTTGCCGTAGCCCAACGACGCGCACCACAGCCCGGCCATGCCTTCGAGATACGGCTTGCCGTCGGTGTCGTAGAGATAGGCGCCCTCGCCGCGCTCGAAAATCAGCGGACCGGTTTCACGCAGCGAGGCCAGGTTCGTGTTGGGGTGTGCGAGCGTCTCGATGTCGCGGATGGCAAGGTTGCTGAGCACGGTCATGGACGGGCCTCCGAGGTCGATGGATCCGGCGCGCACCGCCGCCCCGGCCCGAGTCATCCACCCGGCAAAACCTTCCGTCAAGACATGCCGCCGAACCGCGGCCGGGCGCCGACCTACTGGGCCGCCCCATCGGCTCCCGGCGCAGACGCCGGTGGCGGGCGCGGGCGGGGCAGCGGAATGGTGGCCGGCCCCGGATCACGCACCTCCCACTGGCAGACGCGATACCCGCCCCGCCGCTCCGCCAGGTCCAGGTGGATGTGATCCTCATGGTAGCCGTCGGAACCGGGCCCCAGGACCGTGGTGAACCCGGCACAAGCGCTCCGGCGCAAAACCTCGCGGACCGGACGGGCCACCGCGGGGTCGGTCGGCCGGGCCGCGGGTCGCCCGGCGAGCTTGAGCGACCGGATGTCGATCGCGTTGGCCTTGCCATGCTCGCTGATCTTGGCACCCGGAATGCGGTTGCGGCCGCGGCAGCTGTAGGAATCGAAATTCTCGATGCCGGCGAGCGCGGCCCCGAGCCCGGTCGCGGCGGGCACCACGTCGTTGCGGACCCAATGGGCCAGCGCCGCCGCCATTTCGCAGCGCAACGTCGCCGGCGGTTCGACCACGATCCGGGTCCTGTCCGGAGACCA
>JAVBUK010000504.1:0-3197 GCA_031555345.1 Xanthobacteraceae bacterium
GTGTGTCATTCGGCGGCGACCAGCTTCTTGCCGCCCGCTTCGTTGGTGGCGGCGCTGGTGGCGGCGGCGATCTCGGCCTCCGCCTGGGTGTTGAACACCGGGTCCTTGCCGCGATCGTAGGTCTTCCAGTTGCGGAAGAAGTCCTTGCCGTAGATCAGACCGCACAGCACGATGCCGACCGCGAAGGCGTAGCCCGCCCCGCGCGAGATCAGCACGGCCGCGACGATGCCGGCGATGCCGAGGTCGTTGAAGGTGCGCGCCTTGAGGATGCCGATGCGCACCGCCACATAGCCCTGCACCAGCATGGTCAGCGACAGGGCGATCGGCAGGATCGGCTTCACCAGGGTGACGATCGGCATCAGGAAGTAGCCGGTGAAGGTGCCCCAGCGGAACGACCCCACGCCGCCGAACAGGCTGTCCATCGCCTCACGGCCGTGCTTGTAGCGCTCGCAGGTCACCACCTGCATCGCCGCCCACATCGGGCCGCACATCGACAGGTCGGGCCCGAACAGCGACATGACGCAGTTGCGCAGGCCGCAGATGATGTTGTTGCGATTCGGATTGTAGTGGACGTCCTCGTCGCCGTGACGGAATTCGCGCGCCTCGTCGATCAGGGCATCCGCCTGAATCAACTCGCCGAACAGCACCACATAGGTGGCCATGACCAGCGGGAAGCAGACGAGATAGAGATGCCACGGCGGGAAGCCGATGCGCGCCGAGAACGGCGTCCATTCCGTGAACAGGGTGTAGAACTGCGGAACGGTGAAGCCCCACTCGATCTTCGGCCACGGCAGTTCACCCACCAGCGGCGCCACGAAGATCGCCAGCACCAGCGCGGGCAGCAGCCCGAGATCGGACAGGTAGCGGAAAACGATGTTCTTGTTCCGAATCGCTTTGAAGTGGTTCGAGAACAGGATGTAGAAGGCAAACCCGATGGCGATGGTGATCGTCCACGGATAGACCGCGAAATACTTGCCGCCCACTTCGAACACCAGCCGCACCGCGGCAATGCCGGCGCCCAGCAGAATGCCGGCTTTCAGCGCGTCGGGGACGATCGCGACGAACCGTTTGGCCAGTCCGGTCACGCCGAAGAATAGCGACACCAGGCCCAGCTCCATCTGGAACGCGATCAGGGCGTGCATCCGGTCCACGCCTTCCGGATAGGTCTTGAGCCACAACAGCAGCAGCGGAATCGCGGGCGTGATCCAGCCCGGAACCACGGGATCGCCGAGATGGGCGTGCCAGAGGTACAAGAACCCGTTGAGGATGACGATCGTGATCGCGACCTCGAACGGCATCTGCAGGTATTCCGTCAGCACCGGGATGATCCCCAGGCAGACGGCGCACATGATAAGACCTTGGATGTAATCCGGAAATTCGAAACGAAAATGGATGAACGGCAGTCGAATCTGAAAAGGACCGAAGGGAATATAAGGCTGCGGCTCGCCATGTTTGCGCTTGAGTAACGGTCCCAACATTCTGCAACTCCCCCGTTGTGTCCCCGGCGCTTCGCCGAGACCCTGCCGGCGGGTCAGCAATGTTCGGGCCAAGATCCGGGACTCGGGCACGACGCACCACGGCATTAAGATTCCGGTAACGCTGTGCTGCCTGCACGGTCGGATCATGTGCGAATATCGCACATGGCGTGCGATCGACGTGCGAAAACCGCCCACGCACACCGCACCACGACGGGTTCGCTCGTTCCCAAATCCGTGCCTGGATCTGGTATGACGGCTGCCGGCTCCCGCCGGAGGTGAAGAACCACCGAAACCCGCCGCTCGGGCATACTCCTTGCGTGGCACGCCTTGCGGTGGCGATTGCAGGTACGGATGGTGAGGTCCGGTGATCTCGTGGCACAACAGCATCACGGCGAGATACGCGATCATTTCCATGGCCCTGGCCATCGGACCGACGCTGTTCGTCGGCGGTGCCTATGACCGCTACTCCAGCGGCCTGGTCGACACACTGACCGGTGAGCGGCTGGAGCGCCGACTCGCCGCCATGTCGAGCCGCCTGACCGGCTTCGTCGAAACGCGCACCAACGAACTCGACACCCTGGTCAATTATCCGGGCATCGCCACCGTGGCCCGGCGTCCGGAATCGATCGAGGAGCCGAGCCTGCGCGCCGTGGTCGAACTGCGAGCCGACCAGCCCGATCTCTACGGCGTGTTGATCTTCGAGCAGACCGGATCGCTGGTGGCGGCCGTTCCGAGCCAGGCCGCGTCGGGCCCCCCCTACTGGGGCAAGGGCGACGACAGCATCACGCTGGCGGCCCGGCACCTCTATCGACCCAACGGCCTCAACATCATCGGCCCGTTCCCACCGGCCGGGGGACGCCCGGGATCGATGCTGATGATCCGCCCGATCCCCGGCCCCAAGGTCGACGCCCCACCGCTCGGCTGGGTGGCGCTGCATGTGCGGCTCGCGTCGTTGACCGAGCTGATGGGGGCGAACGACGCCGACGACCTGTTCCAGGCCGTGCTGCTGACGCCGGACGGGCAAGCATATACCAATGTCGGCGTCGCCAGGCCGGCCCCCGCCGACATCATCAAGGGGCCCTCGATTCTGCCCGGCTGGCACCCCGCCCTGGTGGTGACGGTCGACTCGATCGCGGAGCCGCTGCGCCGGGTGCGGCGGGAGCTGATTTTCGTCACGTTCGGGGTCATTGCCGGCCTGATCGCGCTGTTCATCTTCCTGTCGCGCCGGCTCACCGCGCGGCTCCGCGCCCTGGTCGACGGCTCGCAGGCGATCGCCGCCGGCACGTTGTCGTGGCGCATCGCGATCGACGGCAAGGACGAGATCACGACGGTCGCGTTGGCGTTCAACCAGATGGCGGCGAAACTCGACGACATGATCCGCTCGGCGGTGCAGGCGGAGAACATGGTGGCGATGGGACGCTTCGCGACCGGCATCGCGCACGAGATCCGCAATCCCCTGTCGACGGTGAAGACCACCGTGCAGGCGCTGCTGGCCACCGAGACCCAGGACGAACGGCGAGACCTGTTGATCGGCGTCGACGACGAGATCGACCGGCTCGACGACGCGCTGCAGGATTTCCTGGCCTACGCGCGCCCGCGACCGCCGCAGCGCGCCAAGCTGCACGCACAGATCGGCGACGTGGCGCTCAACCGCTTGCAGGACCCGCAGCGCGCGAGCGATGCCTACGCACACGCGCTGGAGGTCGCGCCCGACGACCG
>JAVBUK010000463.1:0-6993 GCA_031555345.1 Xanthobacteraceae bacterium
CTGCTCGTCGACCACCAGGAGTTTTTCGATCCGGTGCTGGTGCAGGAGCCGCTTCGCCTCCTGCTGACTGACGCCCTCGCGAACCGTCACCAGCCGCTCCTTGGTCATCAGTTCGGACACTTTCTGCCGCGGATCGGTGGCGAAGCGGACGTCGCGGTTGGTGAGAATTCCCACCAGCCTGCCGGGCACCGTCATGCTCCCGCCTTCGACCACCGGCACGCCGGAGATCCGGTTCTCCTTCATCAATTCCAGCGCCTCGGCGAGCGTCGCGCCGGGATGGATGGTGAGCGGGTTCACCACCATGCCGGACTCGAATTTCTTCACCTGGCGAACCTGCGCCGCCTGCTCGTCCGGCTCGAGATTGCGGTGAATCACGCCGATGCCGCCCGCCTGGGCCATCGCGATCGCCATCGTGGCCTCGGTGACCGTGTCCATGGCCGACGCCAGGATGGGAATGTTCAGCGCGATTTCGCGCGTGATCCGCGTTCGCACGTCGGCTTCGGACGGCATCACATCCGACAGCCCCGGCCTCAGCAGGACATCATCGAAAGTGAGCGCTTCGCGCGGGGTTCCGTTCGAAATTGCGGCCATACACCACCTCCACGTCCTGCGGCGGACCTGCTTCCGGGCCGGAAATAACGTCAGATCCGCCGCGAGACATCGGTCTCACGGCGACTTTGAGGTCCGCATTTCGATTGACGAGGGGCGTTAGCACGCCAGGACGGCGATTCATAGGCGTTCATCGCCGCCATCCCCGTGGTTTCCTTTCGGGGGCTGCGCCGCCCTCCTGCACGGCATTGATATAGCTTAATTTTCAACTCCTTACCCGGTCGCGCGCCGCGGGTTCTCGGCACGCCGGGACCGGACCGCGACCCGGGAACGTCGGACAACCGCCTTTCGGTCGGGCGGCCCCATCGGCCGAGGAGCCGTGCCTATCCGTTCGCGACGACGAATCGGACGATGCGGCGGTGGTGTCACCGCCAACCGGGCGGCGCGCCGTGCCGTTCGATCGCTTCGACGATGGCACGGTGGCGCCGCTGCTCGCGCTTCATGTGCACCGCGATGATCGCGTGCAACGACGGCACCAGCAGCAGCAGATGGAAGACCAGCCCGATCACCAGGCACGGCACGACCAGAACCAGGTTGAAGATCGCCGCAAAAGGCTGGCCGTTGAGCAACAGCCCGAGCGGAGGCAGGAACGCAGCCAGAAGATAGATCACCATCGGTCCCCCGCAACAGCGCGCATCGGCGCGTTTCGGTCGCGACGCGACCCGCCGCGGGTCGCGTCGGCCCCGTAGTGTCCCGGTTCCGACGTTCGGTTCAGTCTGCCGCTCGCGCCGGGCCAACGTCGGAACCGAAAGGACACTGGCAACTCCATGGTGCTGGTGCGGTTTCGGATTTGACGCGGCTATCAGCGTTGGCCACAAGTGAGACCGGTACGTCAAATCCACCGCACTGGACCGGTGCTCATGTAGGAGCGCCGCCATCGCGGCACAATGCCGTGCCGGAATGCGGATCCTATGGCGCCGATCGGCGGAACCCGGTCGCCAGCACGTAGAGCTCGGCGGAATCCGGGCGGCTGGCCGCGGGCTTCACGTGCTTCACGGTCGCGAAGTCGCGTTTGAGCGCGGCCAGGAGCTCGTTCTCGGTGCCGCCCTGCAGCACCTTGCACAAAAACGCCCCGCCCGGCCGGAGCACCTCACCGGCGAACATCGCCGCCGTCTCGGCCAGCGCCATGATCTTGAGGTGATCGGTCTTGCGATGACCGGTTGCGTTGGCCGCCATGTCGGACAGGACGACATCGGCCGGCCCGCCCAACAGCCCCTTCAGGCGATCGGGCGCATCGGCGGCGAGGAAATCGAGTTGCAGCACCTCGACGCCCGGAATCGGGTCCATTTCCAGCAGGTCGATCGCGACCACGCGTCCGCGACCGTCGACGGCGACGACGCGCCGGGCGGCGATCTGGCTCCACCCCCCCGGCGCGGCGCCCAGGTCGACCACCCGGCCGCCGGGTGCGAACAGATGGTTCTTGTCGTCGATTTCGATCAGCTTGTAGGCGGCGCGCGAGCGCCATCCGTCGCGCTTGGCCTGCGCCACGTAGGGATCGTTGAGCTGACGCTCGAGCCACAGTTTCGAGGCCAGCGAACGTCCTTTTCCGCTCTTCACCCGCACCGCGAGATCGCGGGACCCGCGTCCACCGCGCGTCATGACGCCCCGCCCCACGGCCGGGCGCGATCCCACACGCCATCGGCCCGCATCATCTGCACCAGCATGCCTTCGCGCAATCCGCGGTCGGCCACGCGCAAGCGCCGACACGGAAAGGCCCGGCGAATCGCCTCAAGGATCGCGCAGCCGGCCAGAACCAGATCGGCCCGCTCGACGCCGATGCACGGGCTGGCGACCCGTTGGTCGTAGCTCATGTGCCGGAGCCGGTCGATGATGGTGGTGACCTGGTCCTCGCTCAGCCAGCAGCCGTCCACCTTGCGCCGGTCGTAGCGCGGCAGCTCGAGGTGCACGCCCGCGATCGTGGTGACGGTTCCGGACGTGCCCAACAGATGAAAGTTGCCGAGGTCACCACCATAGGCGGCGGTAAAGTCGGCCAGTTCCTGCCCCACCTCGTCGACCATGGCCTGGAACGTCGTGGAGGTCACCAGGGTGCCACCGTGTCGCTCGGCCAGCGTGACGACGCCGAGCGGGAGCGAAGCCCAGCCGAGGATCGTCGGCTTCGGCGGCCCCGCGCCGTTTCGCTGCGGCTTTCCCAGCCGCACCAGCTCCGAGGAACCACCGCCGATGTCGAACAGGATGACTCCGTCGGCCTGCGGGTCGATCAGCGGCGTGCACCCGGCCGCGGCCAGCGCCGCCTCGGTTTCGCGATCGACGACCTCGAGGTCGATCCCGATCTTCGCCCGGATGCGGGCACAAAACTCCTGCCCGTTCTCGGCCGCCCGGCACGCTTCGGTGGCGATCAGCCGGGCCCGCGAGACGGCGCGCTGGCGCATCTTTTCCCCGCAGATGCCGAGCGCGCTGGTGGCCCGCTCGATCGCGGCTTCGCTGATCCGTCCGGAGATCGAAACACCTTCGCCGAGCCGGATGATGCGGGAGAACGCGTCGACCACCCGGAACCCCTCACCAGCCGGACGCGCGATCAGCAGGCGACAATTGTTGGTGCCGAGATCGAGCGCCGCATAGGTCGGGCGGGCACGCGTTCCTCCGCGCTGCGTCTGCTCGTGGGAGAACGTCGGCGGACTTCCGCGCACGCGGGCCGGCAGCGCCGCATTGCACGCAAGATCGAGGCCGCCGGGCGCTCGGGCCTCGTCGTTCATATAACCCCTATCCTCTCCGGCGCCGGAGCCGCCCACAGGCTCGACGATCGCCGACTCCGTGTTCACCATTCATGACCAGTGTACCAGCGCTTTGTCCTGGTGCAAAACGAATTGGCCGAGGCTCGTTCCGGCATCTTCCGGGCTCTTGTCACCCGGTCGGCACCACAAGCGCAAGGCCGTCGTTCGCCCCGATCTCGATTCCGGCGAAGCGAGGCGATCGAGGCGTTGGTGCGCCGGCGCCCGACCGTACCGCCGCTCCACATGGAAAACCCACAGCGAATGATCTGCACGGCGCAAGATACCACGGACGCGCGGCGGCAATGTGCCGTGTGCATGCATGGGCGGTTTGCAAATGCTCCGCGCTCCTCTATTGCAGGTCTGCATCCGCACGGTCTTACCCCCAAGCCGAAATGAACATCCAAGACGATTCGTCCCCCCGGGGTTTCGACAAACCTGCCATTGGCCAGCCAGTGCCGCGCGCCCAAGACCTCATTCCGGTACGCGGCCAGGGCCGCCATACCGACGACGAGGCCCTGCCTGGCCAAACCCGTCCGGCAATGGTGCGTCGGTGTCGGTGGTGAACGCGATCGATACGCTCGGCGACCTGGGGATCGCTCATATCGACATCGCCGTCACACCCGAGGCAGAGTGGCGGGCGATCCAGAATGCCCGCACCGGGGCCGATGCCGCATGACCAATCTTCGCGAGCCGATGGCGACCGACGCAGCGACCGAATTCCGCATCATCGGGCTGGTCAGCGTCGCCCATTTCGTCAGCCACTATTTCTTTCTGGTCCTGCCGCCGCTGTTCGAATTCGTGCGGCGCGATTACGGCGTGAGCTACACCGAACTCGGTCTGGCGCTGTCGGCGTTCAGCATCGTGTCGTTTCTGGTGCAGACGCCGACCGGGTTTCTGGTCGACCGTGTCGGTGCCCTTCCGGTGCTGGTGGCCGGGCTCACCGTCAGCGGCATCGCCTTCGGGCTCGCAGGCCTGATCGATTCGTTCTGGGTGCTGGTGGCGATGTTCGCCCTCGCCGGACTCGGCAACACCGCCTACCATCCGGCCGACTACACCCTGTTGTCGGAGCATGTGTCCGATGCGCGCACCGGGCGCGCGTTCTCGATCCACTCGTTTGCCGGCATGCTGGGTGCCGCCGCCGGGCCCGCCTCGATCCTGTTCCTGCACGGCTGGGTCGGCTGGCGCGGCGCCTTCATGGCCGCCGGGGCATTGGGGCTGGTGACCGCCGCGATCCTGGCCCTGCAGCCCGACATGCCGGCCCGTCCCGCGCCGGCCAGGGCCGGCGACAGGAAGGCCGGCCCGCGCGGCCTGAGACTGCTGCTCACGCCCGTCATCCTGCTCAATCTGGCGTTCTTCTTTTCGCAAGGCCTGATCAATGTCGGGCTGCAGAACTATTCGGTGGTGGCCGAGCAGGCCCTTTACGGGACGCCACCGGCGGTCGCCAACACGGCACTGACGGCCTACCTCGTGGGCTGCGCGGTGGGCGTTCTCGGCAGCGGCCCGTTCGTCGGGCGCTTCGGTGGCCACGCCGTCCAGGCCGTCGCGGCGGTCACCGTCATCGGCATCTGCGCGACGCTGGTCGGATCGGTCGACCTGGTCGCCGTCGGCCTGGTGTCGGCCATGGGCCTGGCCGGGTTCGCCACCGGCTGGATGATGCCGTCGCGCGACATGCTGGTACGCGAGGTCACGCCGCCCGGATCATTCGGAAAAGTGTTCGGCTTCCTGTCGACCGGGTTCAATCTGGCCGGCGTGATCGGGCCGATCATCTTCGGACAAGTCATGGACCACGGCTATCCGCGCTTGGTGTTCCTGTTGTCCGCGGTCGCGTGCCTGATCGGAATCGCCACGGTGATCGGCAAAGGCAGCCGCACGTCCTAGTTTCAGGCGCGTCCGGCGACGGTCGGATCCGCATACTGCCCGAGGAAAAAGTCATGGACGTCTTCGAAGCCGTCGATTCCCGCTTCAGCTGCCGCTGGTTTCTCGACAAGCCGGTCGAACCCGCGATCGTGCGCGAGCTGATCACCAGGGCCGCGCGTGCCGCCTCCGGCGGCAATCTCCAACCCTGGAAAATTCACGCGCTGACCGGCGCCCCGCTCGCCGCGCTCAAGCGAATGGCGACGCGGCATTTCGCCGACAAGGATCCGCGCCACGCCGCGACCGAGTTCCCGATCTATCCGAACCCGATCTGGGAGCCCTACAAGTCGCGCCGCCAGCAGAACGGCCTGCAACTCTACGCCGCCCTCGAGATCGCCCGTGACGACGCCCAGGCCCGGCTCGATCAGTTCAAGCTCAACTTCCAGCTGTTCAACGCCCCGGTCGCGCTGTTCATCACCACCGATCGCAAGTTCTCCCGCGGACAATGGGCCGATATCGGCGGTTATCTCCACACGCTGATGTATCTGGCGCGCGGCTACGGCCTCGATACCTGCGCCCAGGAAGCCTGGCTCCAGCTCCATCGGGAAGTGGGCGAATTCCTCGCGCTGCCGGCCGAACAGATGCTGTTCTGCGGCGTCGCGCTCGGCTACGCCGACCGCGCCCATCCCGCCAACGGCTTCCGGTCGACCCGCGCCGGGCTCGACGAATTCTGCACGTTCCACGGTTTCGACGGCGCCTGAAACGCCGGCGCGGCGCTCGCATACAGCCGCCCCTCGCGCGCGGGCGGCGGATGAGACGGCATGCCGTCAAGCCGGATCGTCCCGATCCCGGATGTCTCCCCCTATGGGGATTCGTCGTCGTCGATCGCGACCCGGAGACGGCCGGCGGCGAACCGCACGCGCAGGCGGCCGGTCGCGACCAGATAGGCGAGCGCCACCGCGGCCGCACCGAACCCCGACGCGGCACCGACAGCCAGCGCCCATCGCGGACCGAACTGGTCGGCGGTCCACCCGATGATCGGCGCCCCGATCAGCGTGCCGCCCATGAAGACGGCAAAACTCAGGGCGATCACCCGGCCGCGCATCGCCGGATCGGTCGACAGCTGGACCAGGCTGTTGGCCGAGGTGCTGAAGGTCTGCGCCGCCACACCGGTCACCGCCAGCATCAGCCCGAACAAGGTATAGCTGGGCATCACGGCGGCCAGCGCACAGCCGACCCCGAACACGATCGCCGCAGTCAGGATCAGCGGCATGCTGGCCTCGGCCCTGCGGGCGGCGAGCAGCGCGCCGACCACCGACCCCACCGCCATGCTCGAGGTCAGCGCGCCGTAGTGGCCGGCACCGGCGCCGAAGACGGACACCGCCATGGTCGAGATGAAGATCGGAAAATTGAGCCCGAAGGTGCCGACCACGAACATCATCACCATCAGGACCTGCAGATCCGGGCGCGTGGCCACGTAGCGCAGCCCCTCGGCAAAGCCGCTGCGGCCGGCCGGGGCCCGGCGGCTGGAGACATGCAGTTCCTTGCGGCGCAGAAAGCCGAGCGAGCACAGGACCGCGCCGAACGACGCCGCATTGATCAGGAACACCCAGCCGGTTCCCACCGCGGCGATCAGCACGCCCGCCACCGCCGGCCCGATCATGCGGGCGGCATTGAACGAGGTGGAATTGAGCGCGACGGCGTTCGAAAGATCGCCCTCCCCCACCAGCTCGGACACGAAGGTCTGGCGTGCGGGGGTGTCGAACGACGCCACGCATCCGAGCAGCAGCGCGAACAC
>JAVBUK010000232.1:0-7874 GCA_031555345.1 Xanthobacteraceae bacterium
GAACCCGAACGCCCTCGATACCTCTGAGCTGATCCACCGATCGTCGCTCCGGTGGCGCCTCCTTGAAACGCAGCGCATACATGGCGCGGACCACCTTCAGCCGGGCCTCGTCGTCGAGCGCCAGGCGCGCCTGATGCAGAAGACGGTCGGCGCGCGCGCCGCCGGGCTGTCCCGACGCATACAGCCGCACACCGGCCTCGCCGGTCCACACCAACAGGGTGCCGGCGCGCGCCGCGAGCGCCACGGCCGCATGGCTCACCCGCGTCCCCGGCTCCAGCATGATGCAGGCGAAAGCCCCGACCGGAATGTGGGTGCGAATCCCGCGGGCGTCGAGCGCCACGAACGCGCCGTCGACGACGTCGATCTGGGCTCGCTCGACGAAAACAATCGAGGAGCGCTCCTTCATCGGCAGCGGTCGCGGCGGCGCGAGGCCGGGCAACGACGAAGCGGGGGTCACCGATTGATTCGCGCCCGCACCTGCCCCGGACATGGCTCAGACCCGCCGGATCAGCATCAGGCCGCAACCATAGGCCTTGGCTCGGCCGAAGCCTCGGGCCAGGGTCGTCAGGAACGTCGCGGGCTCTTCCACCTGCAGCACGCCGGCAAAATCGATCAGGCCCAGACGCCCGTCGCGTTTGCCCGGCACTGCAGACGATTGAAACCCGGTGGCGGCGAGGCTGATCGGCCTCGCGTCGGTCTCGCATGGTGCCGCCGCGAAGCCGGGAGCCTCCGGCATGTCCCCCGTGCCCGCCGTCTGCTCGAGGATACGGAATCCGGCCCGCATTGCCTGCCGGCCCAGCCAAGCCCGCGCCGCCTGCTCGACCGCCGCGGCCTTGTCGGTTTGGCTTGCGTGCTCGGGCAGGCGCATCACCGCCATGGTCATTACGTCGTAACGCCCCTTGGCGCCCGTCTTCGGGTGTTTGGCGTCGATCGTCGGATTGACGCGCAGGTCGAATGCCAGCCGATCACCGGCGGCGAGGTCCGGCTCAAACGGCTTGGTCGCGACGTCGAACAGGCGTGCGTCGCCGCATGGCATGCGCGTCGACAGGATCAAATACGTCGGGCGTTCACCCGGCCGGGTGGTCTCACGGAACAGGAAGTCGCGCCGCGCCGCGGGATCGCCGGCGAACAGCGACCACACCAGCTGATGCGCGGCATCGGCCCGGCGGCCGGTCTCGGCGGGGAACAAGAGCCGCTGCAGCGCCTCTACATCGGGCGCACGCTTGAGGGTGGCGCGAGAAAAATACAGGCTCATGTCTGCTCCCGATCGCCGAGGCGTCCCACCAGTTCGATTCGCCGCGCGAACTGCCAACGCGTGCGATCGGCAGCGAGGTCGCGGCGCATCTCCTGGCGCGTCACATCGAATCCCAGATTGGCCTGAAGCCCGATATCCGCCACCACCGCCGCCTGCCGGTCGCAGCCGATGCCAAGTTGGCGGCGCAGCATCTGCCGTGCCGGTTCCGGCGCAGCGTGGCGGCGCCCCGCACAGGCCTCGCCCGCGGCGTTCTCAGCCATGTCATAAGCGGCGAGCGCCTCTGCGATGGTCGACGCTTCGATCAGGCGCGGCGCCGGGGGCAAGCCGAGGGGGCACGCCCGCCGGCCGGCCGACAGCCGCCAACGCGGCCGCTCCAGGGCGGCGCCGATAGCGGCAAGTGGCGTTGGCGCCGATGGCCGCGCGACCATCAGCACGGTGAAGGCCGCATCGGTGAGATAGTCGCGCCGGGTCACCTTGGTGCCGAGATCGCCGACTTTCAACTCTTCTGCCCGTGTCGCCGGCCGGCGTCCGGATCGGCGAACCGCGCTGGCCGGCGGCACCTGCACGGTGTGGTAGTCGGCAAGCAGTCGCCCCGGCTGATCGACCCGCACCGCCACGTCATACCCGGCGGACAGCACCTGCTGTTGCGGGTCGGCGCGGTCGCAGCCGAACGCCGCGGCAATCAGGCCGATGATCGCCGACCGCGTCGGGCGCGGTGCGGTGCCACGCCGCTCGTCGACCGCGATCTCGCCAAAGCTCATCAGCGGCGCGGCGATCACGAACACGAGGGCCTGCATGTTCACGGCTCCTGCGCGAACCGGATCAGCTCGGCGAGCGTCTTGGTCTTGCCGTCGCCTCGCCCAGAGGCATCCATCTGCTCACACCGCACGCCGTCATCGCCATAGGCGGCCACGAAGGCCGCGCGGGTGCTGCACAAGGCCTTGATCGAATCACCGAGCACGTCGTCGCTGCCGCGGCCGGCGCCGATCGGCTTGACGAACGCCGCCGCCAATGTGCGCGGCACCGCGTCGCCCTTTTCCGCCAACACGAACGATGCCATGGCGTAGCTGGCAAAGCTCGCCCGCTTGCCGGACGGGCCAACCTTGGCAGCCGCCTCCAGCAGGGCCGCGATGGCCGTGCCGGCCAGATCGCTGTTGCCGCCGAGATTGGCGGTCAACAAGGGGCGGTCGACGCAGATATAGAGATAAAACACCCCAGCGCCAAAACCCGCTTCGCCGACGAAGCCGGCGCCGGCATCCTCGGCGGGCCGCTTGAGATCATCGACCGCGGTGTAGAAATCGTCTTCGACCACCGCCTTGTGGGTGGTGAAGGCGTGCGCCACCGCCACCGCGGCCTCGCGGTTGAAGTCGGGCGAATCGGCCAGCATGCGGCCGAACATCGCGATATCGACCGCGGTGTCGGTCTTGCGCAACAGCTCGAGCGCCAGCGCCTTTTTGTCGGCGGCGTCGCGGGTGCCGACGGCGCGCGCTGCGGCAAAGGCGAGCGCAGCCTCGACCTCCTCGGGCGCGATGAAGGCGAGCTGCTCGGTATAGGCCGGATTGGGATCTTTATCCCCCTTCACCTTGCCGAAGGCGGCGGCGATCTCGCGGGCGATCGCCAGCGCGGCGTCCGGCGGCGTTCCCTTGCCCTTGAGCTGCACTTCGATCATGGCGCCAAGGCGCTGGGTGCGGCGGCCACGATGGTCCGCCAACTTGTCGGCAAAGATGTCCGAAGTGCGCCAGGCGCGCTTGAGCGACTGCGACGACACGCGCAACCGTGGTTCGCCGCCGATGACGGCGCTCTTGGGCCGGCCGGTGTCGTCGCGGTTGAGGTTGGCGGGTGGATAAGCGGTGATGAGGTGCAGTTGCAGGAAACGGGCAGGCTGATCGGTCATGACGATTCCTCAGGCGGACGCCGGCGCTTCGCGGACGTCGGCAGCGGTTTCGGTTGATGCCGTGGCGGGTGGCGGCGCCGCATCGGCGGCGGCGTAATAATCGAACACGAAATTGCGGCGCGTCGCCTCGTCGCGCCACTTGAACACGGTCCAGGCGAGGTTGTTGACGTGGGCGGCGCCGCCGACGATCGCGACCGCGCGGGCGAACTGGCGGGCGATCTCGGCATCGGTCTCGGCCGCCATCAGCGACTTGAACCGCAGCGGCGACAGCGCCGGCTTTTCGTCGTCCGTCGGGCTGTCGGGGTTGGTGGGAAATTTCTTGAACCCGATCTGGCGGGCGAAGGACGCGGAACGATTGTCTTCCCGCACCGTCGCCAACACCATGGCCACCGCAGCCACCCGGGCGAGGTCATCCGGCGACCTGCGCCCAAACCGAGACAACAGGCGCAATGTTGCCGCGTCGATCATCGCCGCGTCGAGATCGGCGCCGCGCAGCCGGGCCCGCGCGGCGCGATCGCGGGTCTGCAAGTCGTCCCACCAGGCCTGCAAGGCCGTGCGCTGGGGCGTGGCGTCCTCTCGGCTTGCCTCGTCGGTCATGCTGTCGTCTCCTCGGCGGTCTTGCCGGTCTTGCGCCCCTTCGCCTTGGGCAGCTTGGGTGCCTTGGGCTGCGGCGTCGCGACGGGCATCTTCAGCGCACCGAACAGCGTCGCGCCGTCGCCGCCGCGCCCGGCCAGCATCAAAACCAGGCGCCGGCGTGCCTGCACGGCGTGCACGAGGCTGCGCGGCTCGAGGTCGGTCAACGGCACGGCGTCGTCGAACAGGCGTAACGCGGTCGGCGTAAGCGCCGTTGCGAGGAAGTCCCGTGCCAACGGGAGCTGGTAATCGGCATCGTCGGCGGCTTTTTCCAGGCAATGCGCGGCCTGGTCGAGCAGGTCGAAGAATTTCGTCTGGGTGTCGTCGAACAGGCGTTCGCGCAGCGCTGCCCGTGCGGTCGCGTCGGCCTTTTTGGCGCCGATGGCGTCGCCCACGAACGCCGCCGTGCGCGACGCAACGTGGTTCGCCGCCGCGACCAGATCGCGTGCAAAGCTGTCGAGGCGTGTCGCTGCTTTGATGACGAACAGCGGCATTTCGGCCTCGACAAAGCCGCGGGCCTTCATGTTGTCCATGTCGTAGCCGCAGGCGGAGAGCCGCGCTTGCGACGACAGGCGAAGTGCCTGCAGGCGTCCGAGCGCGGTGCCGACGCAGTCCGCCCGGCGTCGCAATGACCCGGCGGAGCCGGCGGCGACCAGATCGACCCAATGACGATAGGTGATGCCATCGGGTTGCGGGTGCACGAACAGCCATTCGGTGTCCGGCTTCTGCCGGTACATCGGCGACAGCGGATGGGCGACGGCGGCGTAGTTCACACCCCATGGCCGGGTGCGATATTGCGCCACCACGACGTCATCGGACGCATCGTCCAACGCGCCGGTCTCGCCGGGCTCGGTGGGGCGGAACGCGAGCCGGATGCGCCGCGGCATGCCCCAAAAGCACTGGCGCCTGGCCGGGTCGATGTCGGAGGGCGTCGTCGGGGGTTTCTTGTCCTCCGAGGTGCGGGTCGGCGCCAGCCACGGAAACACAAGTGCCAAATCGCCCGTCGCCGGGCCATCATAGGTCGGCACCGCGAGCCACAGCGTGTGCCAGAGCGGCGCGTTTGGATCCTTGGGCATGACCAGGGTGGTCAACGGGCCGCCACCGCGCAACGAGGTGCGATGGCCGGCGCCGCCGGCCGGCGCAAAGGTCTGCAGTACGAACAGCGCCATGGCGGCGCTGGCGCGGGACAGCGCCGGCGTGCGTCCGCGCTTGGCAAAGAAGTCGAGGTTGTCGTCGACGGCCTTTTGGCCGGGATTGTCGATCAGCAGGCCGGCGATGCCGACCGGATCGCCGTCCAGCTCGTCGCGATCCTGCATGAACCGCGGCCCGTCGCCATCGAAAACGAACGCCTCGGCAAAGGGTGCGAACGCCCGGTTGAGGTCGTCGGGCGTCGGCGGTGTGTCCCAACGCGCGTACCAGTCATCATCGTTATCGGTGGTTGGCGGGCAAGCGGTGGCCAGGAGCCCGATCATGAACTCGCGGCTGGCGGCATCGAAATCGGGCCGCCGCCAGTCGAACGCAACGACCGGCTCGGTGCCGATCTGATCGGTCAAGTCGCAGGGACGAATGTGATCACGTCGCGTCAAGGCGGTGCGCAGATCGCGCCGCAGCACGGGCAGCCAACGATGATTCAGGAGAGAAAAAAAATCGACAGGCATCGACCATCCCCCAGCTCCGGCCAGTGTCGATCATGCTGGAGGTTTCGGTCAATAAGGGTATGTATGTAGTCCCGCCTTGCTCACCATCAGACTTTAGCCGAGTTGAACGTCAGGCCGGTGCGATTGTCATAATTGACGCGCAGGTTGCGATCGCGTCCATCAACGAGCGTCGAGACACATTGACCATCCGTCAACGGCAACACGACAGCCTGGTCATGCCGCTGACGCCATGTCGCCTCAAGTACGGCCGCGGCGGCTTCCGCCGGCGATGCGGGTGCGCGGGCCGATGCCTGCGCGCTGCGGACGGAGACTTCGGACAATCGCCAGGCACGACGGTCGTCAGGGTCGTTCGACCAGGGGCGCAGAACGCCACCATCCCAGCGCGCCAGCCGGAAGATGGTCGTCGGCTCCGAGAGCCGCGCCGGAATATCCAGATCGTCGCTCCAGGCATGGACGTTGGCAGACCGATAGCCTTTGTGAAATTTGAGGACGTTCATTGCCGCAATCCCGGCGGCGGCCTTGTTCTTTCCTTCCGCCTGTTCCCAATATCGCGCCAGACTTGGTGGCAGCCGCTCTTCCGCATTGTCGCCGTAGACCGCTTCGATCAGCTCCCGCATGTCGTCCGGCATCCGCACGGCGCCGCGGGTGAACAGTTCGCGGGCCGACAGCCACAGAATGGCGTGGTTGCGATAGACCCACTGCGCCCGCGGAAACATGGCGCCGACCCAGTCCTTGGTCGGCGCGTCAATCGGCTCGGGTGACACGACCTCCAGCACCGGCGCGGCCATCGGGCGGCTCTCGCGGCGATGGCGCCACAGCCGGCCGGCGCGCTGGATCATCAGATCGATCGGCGCCAGATCGGTCAACATCGCATCGAAATCAAGGTCGAGCGACTGCTCGACCACCTGCGTGGCCACCAGCACGCGGCTCTTGCGGACTTCGGGCGTGCTGTTGCGGCCGAACAGTCGGGTGATCTCCTGCTCGATCGCCAGCCGGTCACCGAGCGCGAACCGGGCATGAAACAGCATCGCGTCGACGCCCCGCGCGCGCAGCTCCGCAACCGCCTCCATGGCATCGTCGACGGTGTTACGGATATGGACGACGGCGGCGCCGGTAGCGACATGCGCGATGATCCGGTCGAGTGCCGCGGCCGGGCCATCGATGCGGTGCACCGCGATCGTTCGCGCGAGGTCGGCGCGCAGCCGCACTGGCGTTTCATCCGCCGCGGCGCCGACCGCAGTCGCCAGCGGATAGGCGGTGCTGTTGAGCGACAGCACCGGCGGATTTTGCCGCGCGGTGCGTCCCTTTTGGAAACTGTCCACCAGCTTCGCCTTGATCGTGGCCGGCAGCGTCGCCGACAAAACGATCGTCGAGCCACCCAGGGCGGTCTGAAACTCGACCAGTGTCGCCAGTTCTTCACCCATGTAGCTGTCGTAGGCGTGGGCTTCGTCGACGATCAGCACCCGTCGCGACAGGCCGAGCTGCCGCATCGCCGCGTGGGTTGCCGGCAGCACGGCCATCAGCGCCTGGTCGACCGTTCCTACGCCGACATCAGCGAAGAAGGTACGACGGCGATCGTCGGCGATCCATTGCGTACACTGTGCCGTTGCGGTTGCCTCGGCGCTATCGTTGCCGTAGCCGCGGTCATTGCGCAGATCGACCTTGAGGGCTTGGCGAAAGCCCTCGTGCAGTGTCGCGGCCGAATGCGCCAGCGCCAAAGTGGGTTGTGACGTCGCGTCGAACATGCGCCGATAGATCACGGCGAGGCGGCTGAACAGCGCGTTGGCGGTGGCCATGGTCGGCAGCGCCACGAAGATTCCCTCGGCCCGCCCGGCCTGGAGCAGGCGATGGGCCAGCACCAGCGCGGCTTCCGTCTTGCCCGACCCCATCGCGTCCTCGATGACATAGAGGCCGGCGCCATCGACGATCGCGACGGTTTCGGCCCACGCCTGAGCAGCGGTCGGCGCAACTGAGACGGGCAATCCCGTCAAGGCCTGAAAGCCGCCGGTGAGACTCGGTCGGGCTGGTGCAAGGCCCGCAGCCGCGATGGCGTGGCGCGCCCGCGGCCGCGCCACCTGCTCGAGGTAGTCGGCGAGCGGCCAGTCCGGACGTTCGTAGGGAAACCAGTCCGTATTCGATCCAAGCCAGTCGGCCAACGCTACCAGGCCCGCCAGCCGCCACGAGATGGCCTGCGTCGCTGATGATCGCAACGGCGGCAACGATGTGGCCTGAAACAATGGGGACAGGGCGGCGACAAACGTCCGAGCTGCGGCCAGACCTTCACTTCGAAAATCGACGACGATGTTGGGTTGGCCGGGGTCGCGCAGGCGGCCGTGATGGAACAGGATCGGGTCGAGAATGGCGCCACGGTGTCGGTCCATCGCGTCGAACAGCGGCGCAAGCATGTCTCCGACTTTTTGGTCGCCCTCGACCA